>JBFMDG010000231.1:0-10021 GCA_040754135.1 Verrucomicrobiota bacterium | reverse complement strand
TCAAGCCCGTCGCCACCAGAAACAAATGATCGAACTCACATTCGATGCTACGCGGACCCCAATTCTCCGTAGCAGCCTGATGTGAGTCGGCTCTAATATTTTCCACGCGCATGCCAGACGATCGCCCACGCACTCGCCGACGCGCACAAGCCTCCGGGACCTTTGGAGATCCGCAAACGCGTGACCGATCGTCAAGCCGCTCGCCACCAGAAACAAATGATCGAACTCACATTTGATGCTACGCGGACCCCAATTCTCCGTAGCAGCCTGACGTGAGTCGGCTCTAATATTTTCTGCGCGCATGCCAAACGATTGCCCACGCACTCGCCGACGCGCACAAGCCTCCAGGACCTTTTGAGATCCGCAGAACGCGCGACCGATCGTCAAGCCGGTCGCCACCAGAAACAAATGATCGAACTCACATTCGATGCTACGAAATTTCATTTCCGTAGCAGCCTGACGTGAGTCGGCTCTAATATTCTCCACGCGCATGCCAGACGATCGCCCACGCACTCGCCGACGCGCACAAGCCTCCGGGACCTTTGGAGATCCGCAAACGCGTGACCGATCGTCAAGCCGGTCGCCACCAGAAACAAATGATCGAACTCACATTCGATGCTACGCGGAGCCCAATTCTCCGTAGCAGCCTGATGTGAGTCGGCTCTATTATTCTCCACGCGCATGCCAAACGATTGCCTACGCACTCGCCGACGCGCACGAGCCTCCGGGACCTTTGGAGATCCGCAGAACGCGTGACTAGTCGTCAAGCCCGGCGCCACCAGAAACAAATGATCGAACTCACATTCGATGCTACGAAGATTTCTTTCCGTAGCAGCCTGACGTGAGTCGGCTCCATGAGATTATCTCTGGCTTGCGTGCGATTTCGCGGAACGCTTCAATGGCGCGAATGAACACCTTGCTCCGATCGTTCCTCGCGCTGGTTTTAGTTTCAGTTCACTCGCTTTGGTCCACGCAGGCCTTGGCGGCGTCGAAAGAAATGCTCGTTTATTTCGGCACTTACACCGGGGCGAAAAGCAAAGGGATTTATTTCTCGCGTCTCGACCTCAATTCGGGGCAGCTCTCTGCTCCCGATCTCGCCGCGGAAATTGTCAGTCCCAGCTTTGTTGCGATCCACCCGAACGGGCGATTTCTTTACACCGCCAACGAAGTCGCGCAATGGAACGGGCAACCCGGCGGCATCGTCTCCGCCTTTGCCATCGATCGCGCCAGCGGCAAGCTCACGCTGCTCAACCAACAATCTTCTCGTGGCGGCGGTCCGTGTCATCTGGTGGTGGACAAGTCGGGCCGCGCGGTGTTGGTCGCGAATTATGGCGGTGGCAACGTGGCGGCGTTGCCGATTGAAAAGGACGGCCGGTTGCGCGAGGCCAGCGCTTTCATTCAGCACACCGGATCGAGTGTGAATCCACAACGGCAGAAGGAGCCGCACGCGCATTCGATCAATGTCGATCCGGGCAATCGCTTTGCGGTGGCAGCCGATCTCGGATTGGACAAGCTGCTCGTTTACCGATTTGACTCCGCCAAAGGTTCACTCATGGCGAACGATCCCGCATTTGCCAGCGTGGCTCCAGGATCGGGTCCGCGCCATTTCGCGTTTCATCCGAAAGGCCGGCGAGCTTTTGTGATCAACGAAATGCTTTGCACTATCACGGCGTTTGATTTCGATCCGCGCCGGGGCGCGCTGACCGAGTTGCAAACGATTTCGACATTGCCTCCGGAAGAGAAGGTGCAACGCGGCTACAGCACCGCTGAAATCCAAGTGCACCCGTCCGGCCGGTTTGTTTATGGATCCAACCGCGGGCATGACAGCATTGTCGTTTGTGCGATTGACCAGAAGACCGGGCAATTAACGCGCGTCGAGAACGAGCCGACACAAGGGAAGACACCGCGCAATTTTGGGATTGATCCAACCGGAAAATTCCTGCTCGCGGCCAATCAAAACTCCGACACGGTGGTTGTGTTTCGAATTGATAAGAACACAGGCGCGCTCGAGTCCACGGGCCAATCGATTCCAGCGCCCACTCCCGTGTGCGTGAAATTTCTCCGCTTGTAATTGGAGGCGTCCCAACGGCGCCGCGGCTGTGCAGAGAGTTTTGGCTTGGCTCCAAATGCCTGAACACTTGTGTTGATTAAAGCTCAGGACGAACCCTCGTTTGGTGACAGTGATGCCGCAGGTGGAATTATTAAAAGTGCTGTCCAGTCAGTCACTTGCCTTGGTGACTCAGAACTCGTGCAAAACGCGCGAAGATTGCGCTGCCCAAAGCGATAAGTGCCAGCGCCACTGTCGATGCCTCGGGAACCACTTGAAAGGTGAATCTTGTCACCAGAGCTCCATTGTACAGATTCTCTAGGATCTGGTCATCGAGACCTACCGAATAGAAATATCCGAAATCGACTGTGCGCCTCCCCGTATCAGTATGGAAGTCGAACAGCGATGAACTTGAAGAGCGTAAAACTCTGATATCCATGTAGAGATTGCCTTTATCGGGATCATAAATAAACGGTCGCGTGAATGGGATTTTGAGATCGAATGCGTTTACATCGCCTGCGGGGGCCAGTACTGTGCTCCAGTGGATGGAACCTTGAAGGAAAACCACTTGTTTGTCTGGGCCGTGAAGCGCATCGAAGTTAGAGAATCTCTCTGGGATATTGGCAGTGAACGGGCTCGTCGAAAGTTCCACCTCTATGGCGTCGATATTAATCTGTACAGACCCTGCACCCAGGGAATCACTGCTTAACCGGAAGGCAATTTCTGAAATCGCGATTGGTCCGGATATTTGCTCAAACATGTAGTTGTTGATGATCTGTGCACTTCTGGCAACGCCCGTATTAAGCGTATCAAAAGGAATTCGCATTCCCCCACTTCCTTCGATTGTGGCTCGATCCTCCGGAAAAACTAAAGTGTCACCAAGCGCCTGATTTAGTAGTAGTAGGCAACAAGGAATTAACCCCATTGAAAAAGAGTGGTTTCGCACAGTTCTCATATCGCAAAAAGCGCGGAACTCTCGTTGTGACAGCAAGGCGCCATGTGGAATAATCCCCTGCCCAAATTCAATCGATTATCCCGTGCCATGGCGCCACTTTAAGCCCAGCCGGTTTGAAGAGTATAGCCCAAAATAAGGCGGCCAGAAACAAGTGGCGGTAATGCCCAAAACCGACCGCAACTTATTCGACCTGCTGTCAAATCAGTCGCCTGCTTTGGCGACACAGAACCTCTTTCGTCCTTTCGGACTTTTCTGCCTGGGCTTCGAAACTCAGCGATCAATCGCTGTTGCATCGAGGTTTTCGCATGCAAACAAAAAGACCGGGTCTTGCGACCCGGTCTTTGCGGAAGGCTGATGTTCAGCCGTGAATTAACCTGATTTCATTTACCGTTTCACGCGCCAGAATCGCGCGGCGCGATCGATGGGCACGTCCACCGGACTGGTTTGGGCGGTGTCGTTCCACGGGCCGGTTACTGCATCGGCCGCTTCGAGCGTCCCGCCACCTGTCCATTCGAGGTGCAGGTTTCCGCCCTGGAGCCGGAAGACGGTGAATTCCGGCAGCGCGGATTCCACGGGCACGAACAGGAGGTAATCGAAATCACCGCTGCTCATGTTGAACCGGACGGTTTGCACGCCGCCCATCTGAACCGCGGCGATGGCGCCGGAGCTGTCTTTCATCGGCACCAGTTCGTTGCGTCCCCAACCGCCTGAGCCGGGGGCGCTGAAGGTGCCGAGCGGCGAGGTGATCTGGTTCGGCTGCGCAGGGTCAGTGGTGACCATCGACAACGAGCCGTTGAGTTGACCGGCACCGCGTCCGTCGAAGGAGAGCGCGGCCCAGACGTTGTAATTCCCGGACGGGAAGGTGCGGGTGAAGTTGTTCCAATCGCCCGTGCCCACCCAACCGATGCGGTAATTGCTGGTCACATCGTAAACTCCGCGATCGTTGCTGTAGCGATTGCCGTTGCTGATGGTGATGGCGATTTCGTTTTCGCCGTTCGGATCATTGGCCTCTGGATCCGGATCGATTTCGGTGCGGTAATGGATCGCACCGCCATCGAGCACATCGTCGTTGTTGTTGAAGTCCACTCCTTTGATGGCGGAGAGGCCGTTGTAAGCGTTGCCCAAGTAAGGCATGACATCGACATCGAGGTCGGGCGTCCCTCGTTGGGGATTGGTTTTGCCACCGGTCACACCGTCTTCGGAGTAATTGAAGTCTTCGGCTTCGATGACGAACACCCCTTCGGTCGGATACGGATTGACGACGAACTTGCCGCTGGTATCGACGTTTTGCGGCACGGTGCCGTTGTCTGTGAAGGTGATGCGCCAGACATGTTCACCCGCGCTGAACATGGTGCCGGCCAGATCGACATGAATGGTCGCGCCCGTGTCGGTGCCCTCGATGGTGGCATTCGCAGTCACGTCCTGGCCATCGATGAACAATTTGACGGTGCTGACATTCACCGAGGTGTCGGTGTTGCGGAGAGTCCAATCGAGGATCACTTCGTTGCGTTTGACGCTATCCATGGGAGCGCTTTCCACAAATGGAGGCGGAGGCGGTGCGGCGCTGAGGAGGATGAAGTCGAAGTCGCCACTGCCCAGGTTGAAGCGGAGCGTGGTTTTGCCTTCGAGCTTGATCACCGCTTCGGCGCCAGCAGCGGTCTTCATGACGACGAGGTCGTTGCGACCCCAGCCGCCAGAGCCGGGCGCACTGAATTGGCCGAGCCGTTCCACCGTCTGCGCGGCGGTGCCGAATCCATCGACGACTTTATCGAGGCTGCCGGACAATTGGCCATCGCCAGCGCCGTCGTAAGAGAGGGCGGCGTAAACCTTCCACCATTTGCCGAGCGGGTTGACGGGGATGGTGCGTGTATAATTCTGCCAGGAACCGCCTTCGACCCAGCCGATGCGATGATTGATGGTCACGTTCCAGGAGCCGCGGTCCGAGCCGGAAACTGGAATGGTGCCGCCAGCCCCTGTGCCCGGAGCGGCGCCGAGGCTTTCGGCGATATTGACTTCATTTTCGCCATTGGCGTCGAGTTCTGTGCGGTAAAGGTTGGAATCATTACCGTCGTTGTTGTTGTAATCGATGCCTTCAATGGCGCTGAGATCGGCATAGGCGCCGCCGAAATAAGGCATCACGTCCACATCCTGACCGGTCACACCTTTCTTCGGGTTGGCTAACCCCGCGTTGCCCAGATCATCCGAGTAATCGAAATCCTCGGCTTCGATCAGGAAGAGTGTCGAGGAAAGCGCGCCCGTGCGGAATTTCCAGGAGACGGTGCGGGTGCCTTTGGTGTCGGCGTAGGTCATCTCGGCCGCGTATTCGGTGTTGGGAAGGAGATCCCCAACGACCGTATGAACCACTTTGGTTTCAAGACCGGTCTTGGTCGCGGTGACCGCGGCATTGGCGCCATTCAGTTTAAGAGTGACGCTGCTTGGGTTGACTTGAGTTCCGGCGTCTACGAGCACGATTTCGACAGTTTTTGGACGGCCGATACTGGTCGAGTTCGGAGCCGGTGTCACCGAGCGGACATAAGCCGGAAGAGTGTCCAGCTTGGAGGAAGGCAACTGATAAGCCTTCACCGCTTGAGCATTGGCAGTGTCGTTGATCAGCACGAGAGTGCCATTTTCGAGAACGCTCAGCCATTCGATGTCGGCGCCGCCGCCACCTTCCTGCCAGATGGTGCGGAACGCATAGAGGCCCGGGGCTTCGATCCAGAAGCGGAAGAGCGTGTCGGCGGAACCGCGGCCGCCATCAAACTGACCGAGCGCGCCGAAAAGGTCCTTCGGATTGGCGCCGGCAGAAGTTCTAAAACCATCGTCGCTATTCACGATCATGGTGTAGAGCCCCGCAGCCGGGAATTCGAGCGCGGTCAGGATTTCCGCGGCGATATTGTCATCGTGGAACATGACTCCCGGAATGCCCGGCATCGCGTCGTCGGTGCCGAAGTTTCCGTTACTGTTGCCGCCGATTTGATTCAGGTTGATGACCGTTGGAATGGCGAATTCGATCGGGGCATTTGCGGGTGTGGGCGGATTGGCCGGTCCCGAAGCGGGGCCGACCGCGTTTGGATCGGCGAAATTGTCGCCGAGCTTTCCGGCGAGTTGATCTTCGGCGCGCGCGAGGGTGTTCGCGAGATCCGGATCGGCCATCTCGGTCTGATGAACGCGCCAGATGAATCCAGGTTTGCTCTTGTCCACGACGCCATCAGCCAGCGCGGCGGAGGCGGGAATCACGGAATAAGGCGGCACCGTGAAGCTGCCTTCAGAAGAGTAGGAGCGAGCCAAGGTGTCTTTTACCGAAACGGTGATTTGATGGGTTGAACCACTTGCGAATGGAGCGGCCGATTTGAAAGTCACGGTCGAAATGCCGTCACTGTTTTTCGTCGCCGAGGTGGCGGTGATGGGCGCGCCGTCCAAGGTCAGGGCGAGGGTGGCGAGATCTGCGACTGCTTTGCCGGAATCTTCGATGAGGAAGGAGAAACCGACTGGAGTGGCCACCGGAGCGGAGATGTTCAATTTGTCGGGGGCCTGGGCGAGTTGCACGGCATTGACGGGCGCGCGCGGTGTGCCGCCGAACGGATTCATTTCCGTGGTGGCTTCGATGATGATATTGCGAGCGGTGAGTCCTTTGAAGAGGAGATAATTGCCGGTGTCTTGATGGCTTTGGCCCAGGTCGCGGACGTAAACGGAAGGGCTGCTCATGGCGGTGCCGAGTTGGTACGGCTTCAATTCCACGCCAAAGTCGTCGGTGATGCGATAGCTGCCACCACGGCCCGAGACGCCGCCGAGCATGTACACATAAACGTTGTACCCGCCCGAGGTCAGGTCGTTGGGAACGCCGGTGATGGTGATGTAGGTGGTGGTCGCGTTGCCGGTATCGAGAAAGCCGGTGAGCAGATCGCGATCGGGTCCGGCGGCGAAGCCGTTGTTTTCTTCACCTCGGCCGGTTGAGGACCAGGTGTTGGGCGAGGTCCATTCCACGGAGACGGATGTGGTGACGGACGCGCCTTTATTATCGGCGATAAGGCTTGAACCACTGCCGGAGGCGCCGGACAGGTTGTTCCAGTTGCCCTGTTTGACATCTGGGACGCCGGCGACCTCGTTGGCGGCGAGTGCACCGGTCCCGGCGCCGTTGGGTTCATCGGCGCCGAAGTTCAAACCTATGCTGTAACCTGCTGGGTAGGCCATCGCCGGAGCGCCGGCCAGAAGCAGGACCAATAAGGATACGAGTCGTTTTTTCATTGTTTGGAGCAAACCGCTACCAATCCACCATCCCACCCCAAACACGAAGGGGCAGAAAAACATGGTTTCCTGGATACACACGCATAACGTGAGTTTGGGCTTTCGATTCCACCGTTTTACGCCACCTTGAGGATTCGTAGAATTACCCAAAACTAGGTATTTTGATTTCGGCCATCCCTCCTTGACCTTGAAAAGCGCAAGAAACGCCGAGCGCTCAGGGCCTCCCTCAGGCTTGAGGTCTGAAATGCGATTGCCGAAAAAAAGAGAGGCCCTCGAGTTACGTATCGCTCAAGGGCCAATCAGTTCCTAAACAAACTATAGTGGTACCTCCCTGGCGCGTATCGTTCATCAATGCCGCAATTCAAGTAAGTCCCCAAAACTAAGTATTTTGACGCCGCCCCGCCGTTCGAACAGGCTTGAACGCGTGCCACGCGTTTCGTGCCGGAATCGCCAGCGCCATGGACGTGATCGAGGAGAGCGCAGTCGAGCTTGAGAGCGAGAAGGGCTTTCGCAAATTCCGTCAAACCGGTCAAACCGATATTCTCTGGAAAAATTGCTGTTCATCGATAGGCTCCTTTTTAAATTTTCCCCATGACATTCGAACAGGCCCAGGCACGGCATCAGGAATTGGCCGAACAAATTCGCGCGCACGATTACGCCTATTACGTCCTCGCTCAACCGTCGATCAGCGATCCGGAATATGACCGGCTCTATCGCGAACTGCTCGATCTGGAAAAGCAATTTCCGGGATTGATCACGCCGGAATCGCCGACCCAGCGCGTTGGAGGCGAGCCCCTCACGGAGTTCAAACCGGTCGCGCACATCACTCCCATGCTCAGCCTGGACAACACTTACTCGCAGGAGGAGGTGCGCGATTTCGTGGCGCGTGTGCAACGATTGCTTCCCAAAGACATTCTCGAATGGATTGTCGAACCGAAAGTGGATGGTGTGGCCGTCAGCTTGCGGTTCGAGAACGGAGCGTTTTCGCTCGGCGCCACGCGCGGCGACGGTTCCACGGGCGACGACATCACCGTCAATTTAAAAACCGTGCGGTCCATTCCGCATCGCGTCCATCCTGTGAAAGGAAAAGCCGCGCAGACGAGCGAAGGATCGGGAACGAAAGCCTTGCCGCAATTGTTCGAAGTTCGCGGGGAAGTGTATATGACCCGCGCGGGTTTCGAGCGTTTGAATGCCGAGCGCAAGGCCAATGGCGAAGAACCCTTTGCCAATCCGCGCAACGCCACAGCCGGATCATTGAAACAACTCGATTCACGCATTGTGGCGAAACGTCCGCTCGACATGGTGGTTTACGGCCTCGGCCACACGAGTGCGGAATGGGCGGGCCAATTCCACAGCCACGATCAAGTGCTCGAGTGGCTCAAAGCGCTCGGATTCAAAACACCGGAACGCACCTGGCATTGCTGTTCTCCGGAAGAACTCTTCGCCGCCATCGATGAACTCGACCGCGTGCGAAAAAAATTTGCGTATGAAACGGACGGCGCCGTCATCAAGTTGAACTCTTTTGCGCAACGCGAAAAAGTCGGATTCACGGCCAAAGCACCGCGCTGGGCCATGGCTTACAAATATGCGGCCGAACAAGCGGACACCCGGCTCAAAGCCATCACCATCCAGGTTGGTCGCACCGGCGCGCTCACTCCGGTGGCGGAATTGGAACCGGTTTTCCTCGCCGGCAGCACCATCAGCCGGGCCACGCTCCATAACGAAGAGGAAATCCGCCGCAAAGACATTCGCGTCGGTGACCTGGTCACGATTGAAAAAGCGGGCGAAGTGATTCCGGCCGTGGTGGGCGTGGTCGTGACGCGACGGACAGGCCAGGAAAAGATTTTCGAGTTTCCGAAACATTGTCCGGAGTGCGGCGGCGCCATTTCGCGTTCGGCGGGTGAGGCGGGCGAAGCCAACGTGGTCTGGCGCTGCACCAATTGGGATTGTCCGGCGCAAATTCGCGGGCGCATCGAGCATTGGTGCAGCCGCGGCGCCATGGACATCGAGGGAGGCGGCGAAGTGCTCGTGCAGCATTTGGTGAAAAAGGGATGGGTGCGCGACGTGTCAGATTTGTACGCGCTCACCCTTGAACAACTGGCGAGCCTCGAGCGCATGGGCGAAAAGTCCGCGCAGAATTTTCTCGATGGCATCAGCGCCAGCAAATCGCGGGATCTCTGGAGACTGCTCTTTGGGTTGGGCATCCTGCACGTCGGCGCGGGTGTAGCCAAATCCCTTGCCCGCCGTTATCCGGATCTCGATGCTTTGCGCGCGGCGAGCGAGGAAGAACTGACGCAGGTTGAGGATATCGGGGCGGTGATCGCGCGCAGCGTTGGCCAGTGGTTAAGCCAGGAGCGCAATCTGCAACTGGTGGAACGATTGCGGGCGGCCGGATTGAATTTCACATCCTCGCTCCATCAACCGCAAAAGGCCGCGGGGCCATTCGCCGGCAAGGTTTTTGTGCTGACCGGCACTTTGCCGCAGTTAAGCCGGGAGGAAGCCACAGCCAGAATTGAGTCCGCCGGCGGGAAAGTCAGCAGCAGCGTGAGCCGCAAGACGGACTTTGTTCTGGCCGGCGAGGAAGCGGGTTCGAAACTGCAAAAAGCCCAGCAACTGGGGGTGAGAATCATCGACGAAGCCGAATTCCTGCGGATGTTGAACGAGTAAAAAAAAGGCGCCGGACATCACGCCAAGGAGGTATGGGTGGGGAACCCATGAAGAAACGTGACGTCCGGCAGTGACTAAGGAACACGAAAACGCGACAAAGGTCGAGC
>JBFMDG010000230.1:0-10025 GCA_040754135.1 Verrucomicrobiota bacterium | reverse complement strand
CGGGCCAAGGTCTCGCGCACGGTTTCATTATCTTCAACGATGGCAACAGTTGTCATGTCAGTTCAAATCAGGAAGAGAAAAGCGCAAAAGGACGGTGGTTCCAGCGCCTGGTTGGGATTGAATTTCACAACGGCCTCCCAGGCTTGCCAGGCGGGTTTGCAAATTGGAAAGGCCATTGCCACCGCTCTGGCCGGGCGTGAGCCGCTCGGGGTCAAAACCGGCGCCGTTGTCCTGAACGCAAATTTCAAGATCACGCGCCTCGAGGCGCATCCGAAAACAAATCTCCGTGGCGCACCCATGCCGCACGGCATTGTTCACGGCTTCCTTAACGGCGAGAAACAGACTGTGCCGCGCCTCGGAGCACAGCGGCCACTCCGGCAGATCTCGCGGCACATCGACGCGACAATTGATGTTGGCCGCGGCGGTGAATTCTTCGACGAAACTGGCCAGGTAACCGGCCAGCGAGAGCAGAGTGTCCTGGCGCGGATCCACCGCCCAGACCATGGCGTCGAGTTCATTCACGATGGTCTGCACCTTTTCATTGATCGTTTGAAACTGTTTCGCGACCGATTTCGCTACCGGCGCGGTATCGGCGCCATCGGCAGCCAGCATTCCGATTTCGGTGAGACTGGCGCCGAGATGATCGTGAAGATCGCGCGAGATGCGCGTGCGTTCGGCTTCGCGGGCGCGTTGCAATTCGAGTCGGGCGAGGCGCCGGCGCACTTGAAGGTGTTGCAGCAAGGCCACACCACCGCCGGCGCCGAGGCCGACGAGGAGCGTAATCAGCCCAGGAAACCAGCGCGTTTGCCAAAAGTATGGTTGAATCACGAGCGCGAATTCGGCGCAGGATTCGTTCCATTTCCCATCGTTATTTGCCGACCGCACGCGGAATCGATGCTCGCCCGGCGGCAGCGAACTGTACAATGCCGAACGCCTCGATCCGGCCTGAATCCAGGTCGAATCGACCCCGGCCAATTGATATTCGAAGCGCACTTTTTCGGGCACGGTCAGACTCGGCGCGGTGTAATGAATTTCCACCAGATGCGGTCCCGGCGGCAGTTCGATGCGATCGGGCGCTTGAATGGACAACGCGGACAGCGCTTTCATTTCCACGGGAAAGGGCTTCTCAGAGGCGCGCCCGGCAGCTTGCCACGGTTGGCCATCGATGATGAGTTCCTCGATGATTGCCGCGGGCGCGACGTCATTGATTTGCAACTCTTGCGGCCGGCAATAGACCGCCGCGCCAGCAGTCAGGAACCATAACCGGCCATCTTTGGCCCGCCAGCACGCCGGGGAACATCGATCCTGAAAAACGCGCGTCGGCAATCCATCGTGTTGATCGAAGACCAGCGTTTCCAATCGGCGCGTCGCTCCTCGATCTTTGGCGTTGATTGACCGGAGCGAAATGCGACAAAGACCATTGCGCGTTCCCAACCACAAATAGCCAAGGCCATCTTCGAGCACTTGCACGACACGATTATCAGGGAGCCCATCGGCCATCGTGTAAGTACTGAAATGGCCATAACGCCAGCGCGCGAGTCCGCCCTGGGTGCCAACCCAGACCGAGCCATCCGCGCCACCAAACAGCGCGTAAACGGAATCGTGGGCCAATCCATCTTTTTGCGTGAAGCGGGTGAATTGTTCCCCATCGAGCCGGGCAATGCCGCCGCCCAAAGTGCCGAACCATAAATTGCCTTTGCAATCTTCGGTAATGGCGCGCGTCGGCAGTTTTGGAAAACCGTTTTCAGATCCCCATTCGTGCCAGCGGTCACCCGACCAACTGACCAATCCGAAATCGGAGCCCATCCACCACCGTTCTGATTTATCCTGAAAGAGAACTCTGCTAAACCCCGCGCCACGCGGCCAGGGCAACGCCTTTTTGAAAGCAGTGCCGTCAAATTGAAGCACGCCAAATCCGAGCAGCGCCGCCCACACTCCACCTTTTCGATCGATTCCCAATGCTTTGGTCCAACGAAACGGATCCGGTTGCGACCCCGGAAAACTGAATTCATCCTCGCAATCGTCCCGCCAACGGACTGGTCCTTTGAGTTCCGGACTGAACCACATAGCGCCGCTCGAATCTTCCCCCACATTCCACAACGGCGTTGTGTGCAGTCCTGCAGTGACCGTTACGGGAGTAAATCGCCGCGGCCGAAGGCGTGCGATGCCTGTGCGATAGATGCTCGCCCAGACATTGCCTTCGCGGTCGCAAAACAGAGCCATCGCGTCGGCCACCAAACCTTGTTCCGGACCGAGCTGCTGCGAGTGACCGGTGGGTTCAAAGCACCACAATCCCTGGCGTGGCGGCGCCAGCCAGAGTCTGTTTTGCCGATCGACGAGGCGCGCGTGGCCCGGCACGTTGTCTGGCCACTCATGCATGGGGGTGGACCATTCGCCGCTTTTCCAAAACCAGGCTTTGTTGCTCGAGGCGACCCACAGGCTTCCATCTGGTGCTGGCAAGATGGCTTGCACGGAAAATGGCGCACCCGCTTCTCCTGGTGTTTGCAGACGTTCGAAATGATCTCCATACCAGCAAAACAAACCTTGCGTCGTTCCCAGCCAGATTTTGCCAAAAGCATCCGCGGCCACTGTCTGCACGTGCGCCTCGTGCTCGGTGTGGCTGAGCGGAAGGGTGATGCCGCCATCGATGTCCACGCGCAAGAGGACGGAACGATCGGTCAGGAGCCAGACGTTGCCTTCCGTGTCCTGGCAAACCGAATCGCTCAACGGCCGGCCATAATGTGCCAGGCGCGCAATTTCCCGCGTTTCAAAGCGAGTCGCGCGAAGCAGAGTCCCTTGGCGCGACAAGGCCACGATTTCGTCGGGCGAGATTTCTCCGACATGAAGGAAAGCCCGGGAAGGAGGATTGGGAGGAATCCAAAGTTCAAACTGTCGATGATGCCAGCGCCAGACATCTCCCGAACTGGTGGTTAACCAGACACTGCCGCTGGTTCCGCTGAACAATCGGTCTGAAAAACGCCAGGGCCCAGGACGTTCCGGCGCGCCGGGAATAAATCGTTCCGTTTGCAAATCCACAAAACGCACCCCATCGAATCGCGCCAATGCCTGATCCGAAATCATCCATAAATAGCCATCCGCATCTTGCGCAAAACTGGTGACGAAATCTCGAGGAACGCCATCGTCCGGTTTCCAAACGGTCACTTGAAATTCGGTGCGGGGCAATTCGGCGTGCGTTGAATGCGGAAAGAAGCAGACCCAAAGCAGGAGAGTCCAAAAGTGAAGTTGCCGACACTTGGAAATCATCCTCGGTCCGCGACACCCATTTACGCACTGAAAAAGGGACTCAAACAAAACGTTCACTGCCATTCCGTTCCGTTCTTCAAGGGATTACACGGACGAAGAAGTTCTTGTAGATCTTCTTTCAGCCATGACCACTGCTGCCAGTCAATGTGACCACCGCGACAACGATTTATTTTCCGGCGCGAATATCATAGCACCACAACTGATTCATGTCGCGGATGTATAAACGGCCGTTGGCCACGACAGGATAGGCCCAGGCTTTCGAACGACCGCGATCGGGCTGGCCAGGAGGAGCGAATCGGCCGCGCTCATGATAACCCTCAGGAGTGGCTTCCACCAAGGCCATCTCGCCATTTTCGCCATGCAGATAAAGACGGCCATCCGCGAAAAGAATCGAAGCCGGCGCCACACTCCGGGATTCCCATCGCAATTCACCGGTTAAAAAGTCGCCGCACACCAGGGCCTGCCCGGTCGTGCCATAGAGATGATTTCCAACCTTGACCGCGCCGCCAATGGCCGTCGGCATTTTGGAAGTGAAGAAAATCTGTTCCGGCTCGAAACCGCCATTGGTGCGTTTCAATTTGATGAGTGCCCCGCCGCTTCGGCCAGCGGCGTTGTAAATCAGATCGCCCTCGGCCAGAGGCGTGGGGATATTGGCCGGGCTCCCTTGAGCGGTTCGACCGTAGCGCCAAAGAAATTTGCCGCTGCTCGCTTCGATTCCGATCAGCCCCTTTTGCAAGAATTGAACGTACTGCTTCACTCCGGCCGCTTCGACAACGATCGCAGAAGCGTATGCGGCCTCGTCACCGCCTGGCACCGCGCATTTCCAAACGACCTCTCCTGATTTGCGATTCAACGCCACCACCGTGGCATTGGTGCCGCCGGGCGTGCAGACCACGATCTCGCCATCGACGAGCGGCGATTCCGAGTAGGCCCAATTGCCCGGCTTGCCATCAAAATCGCTTCGGAGGTTTTTCTGCCATCGGATTTTGCCGCCACTTAACTCCACGCAGGCGAGATCCCCGTCGGACCCGAGCACATAAAGAAGTTCGCCAACGACGGTGGGCGTGCTGCGTGATCCGGGATAATTCATCGAGGGCACATTGGGTCCGACCTTGCCGAGCCGCGTGGACCAGAGCCGGGTTCCATCGGCGACACGGAGCGCCAGTACGGATTCGTTTTCCATGCCTTCATTACCGGCCAGATAAATGTGTTCGCCGACGACGGCCGGGGTCGAATAGCCGGAACCGATATGGGCGACTTGCCAGAGCAGTTTGGGGCCTTCGGCGGGCCAGCTCTGGAGCAGGCCTTTTTCCTGCGAGACGCCGTTGCGGAGCGGTCCTCGCCATTGCGGCCAGTCCGCTCCCATCATCGGGACCAGGCCGGCGATCAAATACAGCGCGAAATATTTCAGGGTGTCACTCATAAGCAGTGTCTTTGGCCAATGATTCAGATTCCAGGTTTGTTCAGAACGACGTTCAACAAGCTCGCCCGGCCATTTGAGGTCATGGTTTTGTTTGAAACCTTCCCGCTTGCACGCAGAGAAATGATTCCGTTCGAGTTCATTTCGTTTCTAAAATTTTTGGGAATTCAATCCTTGTGACGCGTCAACCCGGAGAGCCGCGGCTCTTGCGTTGTTTGGATGCACCGCCGTTTGCCTTGAAACGAACTCAATAGTGCCAGACCTGGTTCCATGCTTCCATCCAGCTCCGCGCACGGCTTACCACTTTCAGCGGCTCGACAATCTCAACACCGTGGCGTCCGCGAAATTGGTTTGCGTTATCGACTGTGGCGAGTTCGATGGTCACGGTTGCCGGCGCCTTCGGGCGATACGGTTTCACCGCTTTCAACTGGCGCAACGCCTCCGCAGCTCCCGCTTCGATCAAAGCTCGCGCGCGCACCGGTGGAATCTGACGCGCTGAATAACGGGAAAGACCGTGTTTTACCGCGACGGTTGTCAGGCCTTTGCCGAGCAGTTCCTTCCCTTCGCGGCAGGCGGCGGTGTCTCCCGTAACCAACGCCACCGGGCACCCGTAATGCCCGCACAGCGCCGCGTTGATTCCGATTTCCCCAACCAAATCTGCGTTGAACCAGAGATTGCGCCAATTGGTTGTCGAGATCGTGTGGCACAGCACGCCATCTTCAGTCCCGGCGCGCGCGTGCATTCCAATTAGCAATGCCGCGTCGCAACCACTTTCGAAAAATTCTGTATAACGCGCCCAAGGATGATGCGCCACCCACTCGCAATCGGGATCGAGGCGATCGGGAATCAGCGAGTTGAAATTCCATCCACCGCCCGCCCCGTGACAATCGACCACGACAATTTCTGTCGCGCCGCCCGCGCGCGCGCCTCGCACGGCGGCGTTGATCTCCTCCGTGTACAGCCGGCGACCCTCCTCATAGAGGGGCGCACCGCCGTTGACCTGTTCCCAGACAACGATGCCGCTCACCCCTTCCATGTCCGACATGATCAAAACTCGCATAGATAGGCGGCAAGGGGTACCGATGCGAGGGGCGGATGGCAATCCGAAATTGCAGTGTCGGCGGGTTTCCGCGTTTTGCGCACTTCACGCCGAAGCGCAGCGTATGGCGCTGCGCAGGGGGACCTCGCTTCCGATCTTGCGCGGGAAACTTTTCATCGGATTACGATCGTTTTTTTTCAGCCGCTTGACGCCTGGCATTGAAACCTTGATCAATAGTCCGGCCGAGGCCGACATGAATTTGTTGCGCAAACGAGATCTGTTGTTGACGCTGAAATACGCCACCATCGAGGCGTGCTTCAGCGTTCCCATGCTCAACCTGACGTTGACCCAGTTTGCTTTCGCGGTCGGTTTTGCGGTGACGGCGCTGGGCTGGAAAGCGGCCGCCATTGGATGGCTGACTGCAATTCCGCATTTATGCAACGCCGCTCAACCGCCGATCACGTTTTTGCTTCGAAAATATTTTTCACAATATCAGATCATGGTGCTCGGCTTTGCGTTGAACGCACTCCCCTGGGGATTCGTCAGTTTCATGCCGTGGATGGGCGATCACAAACATTGGGCTTTCGCGCTCATTGTGACGATTTCGACATTGGCCAACAGCATTTGCGCGGTGGCTTGGGCGGCTTCCATGAGCGACGTGGTTCCGTTGCACATTCGTGGACGCTATTTCGGCCGGCGCAACATGACTTTTGGATTTTGGACGTTGGTGGTGGTGCTGGCAGCGGGGTACCTCGCCGAGTACTACGGGAATTCACTGCAAGTGTTCGGGATTATTTTCGCCGTCGCAGCGATGTTGCGCATGTTCGGTTTGTTTTTTCTGACGCGGATGAAATTCCCGCCGCAGATCCTCGAAGCGCGGCAGGAAAAAGACAGCATCACGGAATACTTCTCCGTATTGCGGAGCAAGGATTACTTGTGGCTGGTGTTGTTCATTGGCTTTTGGGGATTCGCCCTCAATATCGGGATGCCGTTTTACAGTGTTTATGTCCTGCGCCAGCTGCCGATGTCGATGGGAGATCTCACCTTGCTCACAACGCTCTCGACGTTTGGGGGATTAGTGGCCTTGCCGACGTGGGGAATTCTGGCGGATCGCTTCGGCAACAAACCGGTGCTTTTGACCTGCGCCATCGGCTGGTGTGTGGTGGCGCTGGCATCGTGGGCTTTGGCCGGCCCGCAGCGCTATCTGCATCTTTATTTGATGTACTTTCTCGTAGGTATTACCACGGCCGGGTTCCAATTGTGCCAGTTCAACCTGATGGTGAAGATGATTCCGACTCGCAGCAAAGCGCCCTACATTTCCGTTTTCCTGGCGGTGACGAGCTTGTTAACCGCGGCCGGGCCGATATTGGGCGGCAAGATTCTGATGCTGATTCCGCATGAATTTGGAACCTTTCTTGGACAGCCGATCCTTCGGTTCCACGTCGTTTTTCTGGGATCGCTTGTGTTATGCCTGCTGACCACGCATCTCCTTCAACAAATGCGCGAACCGGCGGAGCGCCCGCTGCGCGAGCTGGTGCGTGTGATGCGGAATATGCGCGAGTTCAACCCGGCGCTCGGGCTCATGTCGGTGGTGCAAGTGCTGTTCACTCCGCGGCGTCTGACGAAATTTGCTGAGGAATCGCTTCGGACTTTGCGGCGGCAGACTGCCGATTTAACCGAAGTGGGTGAGGAATTGTTCGGACACGGTTGGCGCCGGCTCAAGCAGCCCTTTTCACGCGAGGATGATAAAGACAAGCGTTAAAGCCGCGGCAATCAGCGCCCTGAAATCGCAGCGGTTGAAGCAAAGCGCACAACCTTCGAATTGAACGAGTGGACAAACGGCATGCTATCCCGCGAACTCGTCAGTAATTCGTGGGCGGGTTGGCAGGAATTTCCGGAGGCGAGCGGCGGAGGAGTTTTTTCGCCAAAATAACAACGACGAATCCGAGCAGGAGCAGCGTGGCCAATGGCGCCACCAAGGCCAGCAAAGAGGTCAAAAGCGCACCGCCGAGTTCCGCCGTGGCAAACAGCGGATTGCCCAACCCACCCGTCAAACCAGTGGAAAGCCCCCGCAGAACGACGGTGGATCCCTGGACTAAACCAGCGGCGCCGCCACCAGCAATCACGGCCAGCGTCCATTTCATCATCGGGCTCATGTCGGTGATCATCGAGGCGGTGACAATGGTGCCGGCGACAATCGAGGCTGGTGTGGCCATGGTGTCGAGCGCGTGATCCAACCAGGGAATGAAATACCCCCCGACTTCCAGCGCTGTCGCGACGGCGAAGGCAGTAAGGGCCGGGTAAGTTCCAATCCAGGCGAACCCCGGCGAAAGGGTCAAGTGCCCGGAAAGGGAGGCCATGCTGATGACCAGGAGCGGCACGAACACGCGGAATCCACAAGCGGCGCTGAGGCCGATGCCAATGCAAATACTCAAGGCGTTTTCCATAAGCTCGGTTTGTTTGTCGGACTATTGACACAGAAGTGTCAACGATTGTTGCAAGGATCGCCACAAAAACTTTTCGAATCGAAGCATGGACGGTTGGCCTCCGGTGTCGGGACACAGGAATGGGCTCCGGAAGAAAAACTTCTTGCGGCCATTGCTGTTTCCTCGGCTGAAGAAATCAGTCGTTCGAGGATGGCAGATCGCTCTGGCCAAATGGAATGGTTCGAATTGAAACGTTGCGGGCCGATACCCTTTGGGCAATCCCCCAAAGGACCGAGACGGCAAGGCAACTCCACCCGAACCAATCGCCATGCAGATTGTAAATGGTGGGTTCACGAACGCCCTTTTCCGGCAGCAACGGGATCTGAGCGGTTTTAAATCCGGCACCGTAAATGTTTCTCGACGCGCCGAAATAGACCTCGTGCAAGCGTCCGACGCGATCGACCCAGCAGGTAAGCCCGTTGTTGGCGCAACGCACCAGCGGCAGGCCGTTTTCGACCGCTCGAAAAACCGCGTTGGCCGCGTGTTGCCATTGCGCGGCACTTTCGCCGAACCATCCGTTATTGGTCAGGTTCACCAGAAAATCCGTGTCCGAATCGACATGCTGGCGGGTCAAATGCGGAAACGTATCTTCGAAACAGATCAGCACGGACGTTTTTACTTTCGGAGACGGGATTTCGAAATCGACCGGTTCTTTGCCGGACGTGAATCCGCCTTCGATCGGCGTGAGGTACTGCAGGAATGGCAGGTAATGGCTGAGCGGCACGTACTCGCCGAAAATGACGAGTCGTTGTTTTCGATAGTGGCCTTTGAACTTGCCCTCCGGGCTTAACAAAAACGCGCTGTTGAAGAAATCCGCATCGTTCGGCTCCGGCGTTTCCAGCCGCGGTTCGAGATCGTCGGCCCCCAAAATCATCCACGCATTGTGACGGGAGAGCATGTTCGTAATCGCGCGGTAATTGGCGTAATCACTGGAAAAATCGTAACGCAGCAGCGTGGGCACGGCCGCTTCCGGCCAGATCAAGAGATCTGGTTTCGTGGCCAGGGCCGCTTCGGAAAGCTGCATCAGTTGTTCAAAACGGACCGCGTTTTGGTTCGTATCCCAAATCAATGTTTGCGGAATGCTCGGTTGCACGAGGGCAACTTTCAGAGTGCGCGCAATCCGTTGCGGCTGGAAAATCAAATGAAACCCATAAAGCAAGACAAGCATGAGGACGACTACAGGCGGGAGGAGTTCACCCAGAAATGCCCGACGCGCGCCCGGTCGTCGCATCAAGAAAATCAACGCGCTGGTGAGGGTCACCGAAAACCAGGCCACGAGGAAAGAAATTCCATAGACGCCTGTGACCGATGCCATTTGGATGAGTGGGAGCATTTCGTATTGGGAAGCGCCCAGAAAATTCCAGGGAAACCCGGTGAGGAAACGGCCTTGAATGATTTCCAATCCGACCCAGGTTGCCGCTGCCATGAGCGCCCAGACCAATCGTTGCGCCGGCATAGTTGCCAGAAAATCATCGAACAGGGCGCCCGCACCTGAAACCGGCGCGCGACTCGAATCGCGGCCAGCTTTGGGATAGATCCACCACAAGAACCAGACCCAAATGCCAGAGAAGAATGAGAGGTAAGCGCTCAGTGCCAGCCAGCCTGCAATCGCGCCGGCCGGGAAAGGAATGAGCAAGAGCCAATAAAGAGAAATCAGATTCCGAAACACTCCCGCGACATCCCCGATGCTAAACGCTTCGCCTCCGCTTCGCCCCAATGCGGAAAACAAAATCAGACCTGGCGCAAGCCAGGCCAAACTCGGAATGCCAAAGTGCGGGAAGGAAAGCCCAAGCAGAGCTCCACACACCGCGCCCAG
>JBFMDG010000229.1:0-10025 GCA_040754135.1 Verrucomicrobiota bacterium | reverse complement strand
GGCTGCCGGCATTACAGCAACACATCCGATCCCACGTTCGATTCCGGATTTTTCCATGGCGACATCGCCGAGGCGCTCCTCTTCAACCGCGCTTTGCCGGATCACGAACGCGCCGAACTCGATTCCTATTTGCAAACCAAACACGCCGCGTTGCTCCGCATCAAAGCGCTGCCGCCGGTGCCGCCGATGCGCGTGCTGGCGCCCGGCTTCGATATCGCCGAACTGCCGGTCAAACTTTCCAACATCAATTACCTGGAATACGCGCCGGACGGACGGCTCTTCGCGCTGGGCTATGACGGACGGGTCCATGTGCTGCGCGACACCGATGGCGATGGACTCGAAGATCGCGCGCTGAGTTACTGGACAACACCGCCAATTCAGGCGCCGGTCAGCATGGCCGTGCGGCCGGAAGGCGTTTATGTGACCGCGAACAAAAAAGTGTCGCTGCTCCGCGACAGGAACGGCGATGGCGTGGCGGACGAGGAGGAAACGGTTGTCTCCGGTTGGCCCGAGTCGGATCATCCGAACCATGGCGGCGGTGTCGATTGCATGGCCATCACCTTTGATCGGGATGGCGCGATGTACTTCGGCGTGAGCACGGCGAATTACCCGAATGCCTATCGTCTGCGGGATGGACGCGCGCATTACGACATCACGAGCGAGCGCGGCACGATTTTGAAATTGTCGCCCGATCGGAAGCGTCGCGAGATTGTCTGCACCGGCATTCGTTATCCCTACACCCTCGCGTTCAACCGCCATGGAGATCTTTTCTGCACCGATCAGGAGGGCGAAACCTGGATGCCGAATGGAAATCCGCTCGACGAATTGAATCACATTGTGCCCGGGCGGCATTATGGATTTCCCCCGCGTCATCCGGTCCATCTGCCGAAGGTCATCGATGAACCGCCGGTTGTCGGCTTCGGTCCGCAGCATCAATCGACCTGCGGGATGGAATTCAACGAGACCAACGCCTGGCGGAAATCGTTCGGCCCGGCGCATTGGGAAGGCGACGCGCTCGTGGCCGGGTATTCGCGCGGAAAAATCTGGCGCGCTAAACTCGCCAAAACCCCGAGCGGTTACGTCGGGCGCGAACAACTCATCGTCAGCGCACGGCTGTTGCTGACGGATATCGCGGTCTCGCCGCGGGGCGACCTTGCAATTGCCGCGCACAGCGGCGGACCCGACTGGGGCAGCGGTCCCGCGGCCATGGGGCGGTTGTTCAAAGTCATTTATCGCGACGCCGCCGCGCCGCAAGTGGTGGCGGCCTGGCCGAGCGGACCGATCGAAGTCACGGTGGCGTTCGACAAACCGCTTTTGTCGAACATCGAGACGAATCTCGCCGAACTGGGCATCGAGTATGGAGAGTTTGTGCGCGCCGGCGATCGCTTCGAACTGCATCGGCCGCCGTATAAAGTTGTTCAGGAACAGCTCCAGGCGTTTAGAGGGCGCTTGAAAATCTCCGGCGCAAAACTTTCCAATGACCGCCGCAATCTCATCCTCGCCACCGATCCGCATCCGTTCGCGGCGAATTACGCCCTCACCATTCCGGGGCTCGGCACGAAGTCGGAGCCGGCCGATTTCAATTACGACTTTGGCGGTGTGGATGCCGAATGGCGCGGAGCATCCGGAGCGGCGTGGAAAGGCTGGTTGCCCCACGCCGATCTGGCCGCGGCGCGGACGCTCACCGCGTCATCGTCAACGCACGACCATTTTTGGAATCATCTCGAACAGGGTGACGGCGAACTTCATTTGCGAGCGCGCTTGAATGTTGGCGTTGGGGAAATTTTTCTGCGAATGGAATCGAGCGCGGATTTTTCCGGAGCGCTCGCCGGGCAGCATTTCAAATCGGCGCCGGACAATCGATCACGCCACGTGGCTCATGCGAAGTGGAAATCGGAATCGGCCACCGCGGCGTGGATGGATTGGCAGGTGCAATTGAAAATCAGGGCATCGCGCCGCGAAATGCCGGAGTTCACAATTTCCTTCCACACCTCGAACGATCCACTCGAACGCGCCGTGCCGTTGAAGGCGATTTTCGTTCCCTGGACTCCAGCCACGCGCCCGCCCGAAAAACCGGTCGGAGGCGCACCCCCGCAACTGGCGGGTGGCCATTGGGAGCGAGGCCGGGAAATTTTTTTTGGCGATCAGGTCAAGTGCGCGGCCTGTCACATCATTCGCGGAAAGGGAGGCCAGGTCGGTCCTGACTTGAGCAATTTGATCCATAAAGACGCCGCGAGCGTCTGGCGCGACATTGCGGAACCGAGCCTGACCATCAATCCCGATCACGTCAGCTTCACGGTCATTCTGAAGAATGGCGACGAAATGTCCGGCCTGGTGCGCTCCGAATCGGGTGATCGCCTCCGCATCGTGAACGCGGCTCAGACGGAAGGCGTGACAGTCGCGCGAGCGGACGTGGCGGAGCTGCGGCCCGAGGCCCTCTCGATCATGCCAGCCGGGCTGGATCAGATTCTCGGACCGGCCGGCATGCGTGATCTGATGACGTTTCTGTTGCACGCTGAGCCGCCGGCGGCCCGCGCGGGCGATTTGCCACCGGATTTGCCGAAACGAACACGCGCCGAGATCGAAGCGCTTCTGACCGCCGACCCGGCCTCGAGTTCGAGCGGCGTCACAGCCAACCCTCAGGCAAACACCGCTCCGGAATCGCCGGCTGAAAAGAAACGGCTCTATGTCGTGCTCGTGGCCGGGCCGAAGGATCATGGACCGGGCGAACACGATTATCCCGCCTGGCAACGCAACTGGTCGCAATGGCTGGGACAAGCTTCCCACATCAAAATTTCGACGGCGCAACTCTGGCCTACATGGGATCAATGGACCCAGGCCGACGCGGTCGTCTTTTATTTTTGGAATCACGATTGGTCCCCGCAGAAATTGCAAATGCTCGATTCCTTTCTCGCGCGCGGCGGCGGCGTCATCGTGTTGCACTCGGCCACGATCATGGATCGCGACGCGGAGCAACTCGCCGGGCGCATTGGATTGTCGTGGCAGGGCGGGCGTTGCAAGTTCCGGCACGGCCCGCTCGATTTGAAATTCATCGCGCCGCACGAGGATCCGATCACCCGCGGCTTCGCGGCGCAGGTTCATTTCCACGACGAGAGCTATTGGCCGATGATTGGCGACGAGTCGAAAGTGCGCGTGCTCGCGACCACTGTGGAGGAAGGCAAGGATCGTCCGATGATCTGGACTTTCGAACCGGGCAAAGGGCGCGTCTTTTGTTCGATCCTTGGCCATTACGCCTGGACGTTCGACGATCCGCTCTTTCGCGGTTTGTTCCTGCGCGGTCTGGCCTGGGCAACCCGGCAGCCGATGAATCGATTCGATGAATTGATCCGCGCGGAAGCCGCGGCGCGATGAGAGTCAAATAAATGGTGCGGGGTTCGCAGCCAGCGGTGGTCTCAGAGTTCCGACCGGTGCTCGATGGCGAATTGCAACAGGGCATGCATGCCGCGCAGGTTCAGCTTTTGACAAATGTTGGCGCGATGGGCATCGACGGTTCGCACGCTGATGAACAATTCGCTGCTGATCTGTTTGCTGGTTTTATTTTGCGAAATCAGCTTCAGAATCCGCCGCTCGGCCGTGGTCAATTCGTTGAGACCGGGTTGAGAACTCTTTAACGCTTCGGTGCGGCGCCGGCGGTTGATCAGGTAACCGGACATGGAGGGCGTAATGAACACCTGTCCATCGGCCACCGCTCGCAAGCCGTTGGCAATCTCCATCGAGGCGTTCTCTTTGAGCACGTAACCTTTCACATCGTAATTGATCGCCTGATTGAAGGTGGCCTCGTCGTTGTTCATGGTGACGATGAGCACGTGCACTGGCAGTTGCCGCGCCTGGATTTCGCGGGCGACAGCCAATCCGGAAAGCTTGGGAAGGTTGATATCGAGAACCAGGACCTGCGGTTTGAGGTTTTGGGCGAGCGCGACCGCTTCTTCGCCCGTGCCCGCTTCCGCCACTACTTCGAAACGCGGATCGCGCTCGATCAACTGCCGCAACCCATCTCGAAACAACGGATGATCATCCACGATTACAACTTTGACTTTGTCACTCATCGGATCGGGCCAACTCCGGCCCGGGTCCATTTACACTGTTGATGATGATTTTGTCAGCATTTCTGGATGGCCCGGGTAATGGCTGGCGTCGCTCCGCTATGAACTGATGCAACGCAGACCCACAGACCAATTTCTCGTAGCAGCCTGACGTGAGTCGGCTCTCATTTTTTCTGCGCGCATGCCGAACAGTTGCCAATGCGATCTCCCACGCGAACATTGACGCTGCACGTCCTGAGATCTGGCAAGCGCGTGACCGGTTGTCATGGGCCGTCATGACCAGAAACAAGTGATCGAACTCACATTCGATGCAACGCAGACCCACAGACCAATTTCTCGTAGCAGCCTGACGTGAGTCGGCTCTCATTTTTTCTGCGCGCATGCCGAACAGTTGCCAATGCGATCTCCCACGCGAACAATGACGCTGCACGTCCTGAGATCTGGCCAGCGCGTGACCGGTTGCCAAGGGCCGTCATGACCAGAAACAAGTGATCGAACTCACATTCGATGCAACGCAGACCCACAAACCTAATTTCTCGTAGCAGCCTGACGTGAGTCGGCTCTCACTTTTTCTGCGCGCATACCGAACGATTGCCAGTGGGATCTCCCACGCGAACAATGACGCTGCACGTCATGAGGTTTGGCAAACGCGTGACCGGTTGCCAAGGGCCGTCATGACCAGAAACAAGTGATCGAACTCACATTCGATGCAACGCAGACCCACAGACCCAATTTCTGGGAGGGGCGAGCTCCGCGAGCGCCCTGATCCAAAAGTTGTCCTTGCCGAATTTCTCGTAGATCACGAACACCTTTTAAAGTGGATGGCCGGTGAAAGCGCAAAACGATCTTTTCAGCCACCCGTTTTTGTTCATACTGCCACTGTGGGATGGAAGGTTCTGGTCAGCCGGCGTGACCCGGGTGGTGCCCACCGTGGCGTGCCATGCGAAGCCGAGATCATCCTATGAATTTGAAGCGCGTTCCTCAACACGGCGGAAGGTTCGAATCCGGTTTCACGCTCATCGAGTTGCTGGTGGTGATTGCCATCATCGCCATTCTCGCTTCGCTGCTTTTCCCCGCACTGGGCAAAGCCAAACTAAAAGGGCAGGGCGTCGCCTGCATGAACAACGAACGCCAGATCATGCTCGCGGGGAAAATGTACGCCGACGATAACCGCGGCAAACATGTGGTCTCGTATATTTTTCCGCCCTACAGCAACGGACTCATCACCTGGTTTCAATTGCTGCAACCGTATTTGAGCAGCACGAATGTTTTGTTATGCCCGGCCCGCAAAGGAACTCCCTTGAAACTGGATCGTTGGGATGGAATCGCCGTCAATGCGCCCACCGTTTCGGATTACGCCATCAACCATCAATTTGCCGGTGAACTGAGTTTTTACGTGGGGTATGTGCACCAGGCCGAAAGCGCGATTCGGAATCCGGCCCGGACGGTTTTCATGGTGGATTCCGGCACGCGGGGCAACGCGAGCCGCCGGCCTGCGGTGACGGTTGATTCGCCGAAAAAGCTCGGCGCATGGATGTTGGGCGATCCTCAGGTGGGGCTTTGCCCCGGTTGCGTGACGGGTGACAATCCCAATTGGTGCGGCCCCCATCTGCGTCACAATCAACGCAGCAATAATGGATTTGCCGACGGTCACGTGGAAGCGATGAAAGCGCATTGGTACTATGGCAACACGCCCTGGCTCGACCCGGCGCGCGGCGGTCCGTGAACCGCGGCTCGGACGAATTGCCGCCTGGGATTAAAGCCGATTCCCGAGCAGCAACTTCAACTCAGCCTGCGTTTTCTTTGGCCAGAATTTTTTGTCGGTCATGATGGCATTTTCGAGGGCGCGATGGCAGGAGCAGGTTTGTTCCAGCGGAATTTCCGGGATGACGCGCGCGATGATCTCTTTGGCTTGCGCCGCGTTTTTCAGCAAGTTCGCAATCACCATTTCCACGGTCACGTGCGCTTCGTCGGTTTTCCAGGCATCGTAATCGGTCACCATGGCCATGGTCGTGTAGGCGATCTCGGCTTCGCGGGCGCATTTGGCTTCGCCCAGATTGGTCATGCCGATGACGTCGTAACCGAGCGCATGGTTGGTCATGGATTCGGCGCGTGTGCTGAAGGCGGGGCCTTCCATGTTCACGTAAGCGCCGCCATCGTGAACTGTGGCCCCAGCCGCGCGAGCGCAACGCAGGACAATGCGCCGCAATTCCTCGCAAACCGGTTCGGCAAAGGCAATGTGCGCCACAATCCCGCGTCCGAAAAAGGTGTGTTCGAGCGATTTCTTGGTGCGATCGACGAATTGGTTCGGCAGCACGATATCGCATGGCCGGTACTTTTCCTGAAGCGACCCAACCGCACTCACGCTCAAGATCCAGGCGACACCGAGTTTCTTCATGGCCCAGATGTTGGCGCGATGATTGAGTTCGCTGGGCAAGATGCGATGCCCGCGCGCATGTCGCGGCAAAAAGACCACCTCACGCCCGGCCAGCCGGCCGGTCAGGAAGGCGTCGGAAGGCTGGCCAAACGGGGTTTTGATCTTGACCCATTTTTGCCGGGTGAAACCGTCAATATGATAAAGGCCGCTGCCGCCTATAATGCCAATGCGTTTGAGTGCCATAAAATCGCGGGAGGATTAAGAGAGCGGTTGACCGAAGTCAAACAAAAGCGCGTCCTCAAACCAGCGCGGACGGCTCGTTGAAGCGATGATGGCCAACTTGCGTCAGGCATGGAGAAATCTCAGTCACATGAAAGCGTTCAGGAATTTTTTTCAAACCAGTGCCATTCTCAGTCTCACCGGCCTTTTGCTGTGGGCGCATCCGGAAGTCTCGGCCGCCGATCTGATTTTGTATGTGGCGCCGAATGGTAATGACCGATGGTCAGGGACGCGAGCGGATCCCGATTCGAATCGCAGTGATGGCCCGCTGGCCACACCGGCTGCGGCACTGCAAGCGGCGCGGTTGGCGCGGGCGAAAGCAACCGGAGCGCCCGAGCGCGTGACGGTCATTTTGCGCGGCGGCGTTTACGAATTGGACGAGCCTTTGCGGATCGGACCGGACGATTCCGGGATTGCGGCGGAGCGGCCATTCACGATCGCGGCGTATCCGAATGAAAAGCCGGTGTTGTCTGGCGGACGCAGAATTGCCGGCTGGTCCAAAGTGTCCGGCAAAAGTGATTTATGGACCGCGGAAATCCCGGCGGTGCGCGAAGGCAAATGGCACTTCCGCCAGCTCTTCGTCAATGGCCAAAGGCGGCCGCGCGCGCGCACGCCGAACCAGGGGTTTTTCCGCATTCAAGGTCCCAGCCCACAAGACAAGCCGGTGCGCATCCCGTTCAAAGCTGGCGAGATTAAGAAAGAATGGGCCGATCGAGGAGATGTGGAATTGATCGCGTTGCTGGCCTGGGCCGATTTGCGAATGCCGATTCGGTCGGTGGATGAGACGAATCACGTGGCGATACTTGCCGGCGATCCGCGTCCTTCGAATCGAGAGAACAACGCGCGCTATTACATCGAGAACGCGCCGGATGCGCTCGATATTCCCGGCGAATGGTATCTCGATCGTCGTACCGGAAAAATTTCCTGCCTGGCATTTCCCGGAGAGGATTTAGCTCGGGCCGAAGTCATCGCGCCGCGACTCGAGGAGTTGCTGGTGTTGCAAGGCGACACCGATGGCCGCCGGCCAGTGCGGCATGTGGAAATCCGCGGCCTGACCTTCAGCTTCACCGACTGGTCCATGGGCGAGAATGGTTACGCCGATACGCAAGCGGCCGTGGCCACTCGCGGGGATGTGCGCGCGGAAATGGCCGTGGATTGTGTGCTCGAGGATTGCACGTTTTCGCATCTTGGCGGTTACGCCATCGAAATCGGAAAAGGTTGCCAGCGCTGGAGCATTCGCGGGAACGAAATGTTCGATCTGGGCGCGGGCGGCGTGCGGATCGGGGAAACCGCCAAGCGCGTTGAAGCTTTCGAACAGAACCACAGCCACACGGTCAGCGACAATCACATTCATCAGGCCGGCATTGTTTATCCCCCCGCGGTGGGGGTGTTTATTTTGCAGAGCGGAAAAAACCGCGTGGCGCACAATCATATTCACCATCTTTTTTACACGGCCATTTCGGTGGGATGGAATTGGGGGTACCAGGAGACGCCGTGCCGGGAAAATGTGATCGAGTTCAACCATCTGCATGACCTCGGGCAGGACATGCTCAGCGACATGGGCGCGGTTTACACGCTGGGCATTCAGAAAGGCACTGTCATCCGGAACAACCTGATTCACGATGTGACTTCATTCACTTACGGCGGGTGGGGGCTCTATCCGGATGAAGGGAGTTCCGAGATTCTGTTCGAGAACAATGTGGTGTTTCGCTGCAAGAGCGCGGGCTTTCATCAACATTACGGACGCGACAACATCGTGCGAAACAACATTTTCGCCTTCAACCGCGAACATCAACTCATGCGGACGCGCGAGGAAGCGCACCGTTCGTTTTACTTCACCAACAACATTGTTTACTTCGATTCCGGCGATCTTTTAGGCAGCAATTGGAAGAACGACAAATTTCACATGGACGGAAATATTTATTTTGACGCGCGGCCGGGCGCCACCGCGGCCTCGATGCGTTTTGCGGGGGCCACGTTCGAAGAATGGCGCGCGCGCGGGCACGATTTGCGATCGCGCATTGCCGATCCGCTGTTTGTCGCGCCGGCGCGGCTGGATTTCAGCTTGCGCGCAAACTCGCCGGCGCTGGAGCTTGGGTTCAAGCCGATCGAGGTTTCTTCGATTGGCGTACGGCCAAAAGGAAGGCGGGATTAGTCGAGCGGGCCATGGGAGGCGATTTGCTGTTGGAATTTGGGTGGAGGCATTGAGCTCAAGCGGCGGCTTGGAGCAGGCGAGCGCCTTGCGAGACGTGCAGCGAATCCTCGAAGCGCTTCGTCAATACGCGCACTCGTCCGGCCACCGCTTCGCTCAGAGCCAACAAAAAGGGCAGGGCCAATTGGGGCGCCTCCCGAAGCACCTTCTCGAATGCCTCCCCCGAAAACCGCAATAACACGCTCTCGACATTGGAAATGACATCCGCTGCATGCGGCCCATGATCGAGCAGCGAAATCTCCCCAAACACATGGCCCGGCAACAGTGTGGACAAGGTCGTCTCTTTGCCGTCAATCGTCAGGGAGGAGCGCAGTTCGCCTTCGAGCACAAAATACATGGCGTCGCCGACTGCGCCGCGCACCACGACCTGACGGAAAGGGGGCACCGAAATCACTTCCATGAACTGAAGAAACTTTTCGAGTTGTTCATCCTCGAATCCCGAAAAGATTTTGATGCGGCGGAGGGCGCCCGCTTTGATTTTGATGCCGGCTTTTTGAATCTCGCGGTCGGAAGAGGCTTTGCCTGTTTTTTTGAAGAACATTTTCAGCTCCGGCATTTGCGCGGCTTTTCGCCAGGCGCCTTCGGTTTCGCTGAAGATCCATGTGTCCGCGACGACGCGTTCGTCTTTGATCCAACTCACCAAGGTGATGAGTTCAATGGGGCCATAGACGGTCCAATCGACGCCCCAAATGAAGTAAGCTGGTGCTTCGTTCATATTCGTGCCGTTTGCTTTGATCGAGTATCTTCCCCGCCCGCCGGGTCATCGTTGCATTGCCGGCATCGCAAATTAACAGAGAAGCTCCGGCCCATTGACCTGAAATTGAATTACCAACTCACCCGATCCCCGCGGGGCAGGTTTGCCTCGAAACGGTCTTGACCGGAATTAGAGTGGAAGGGGTGGAGGATTCTGCGTGAAAGCATGAGGGGGGTCTTGACGTTCATCGAGTGGCTTTGCATTTTTACGCGAAGCAATGGGTTAACCGAACTTTGATTTATGCCAATTTACGAATTTGCCTGCCCGAAATGCCGGGTCATTTTTAATTTTCTTTCCAAACGGATGAATCCCGATCGCCTGCCCACCTGTCCGAAGTGC
>JBFMDG010000228.1:0-10051 GCA_040754135.1 Verrucomicrobiota bacterium | reverse complement strand
AAGAAAGCGGGAGCATTCAAGAAAGCCCGACGAAATTTACAGCCTTATCGAAGCGTGTTCGCCCGGGCCTTTTCTGGAGCTTTTCGCCAGGTTTCGACGCGGTGGCTGGCACCAGTGGGGCAACGAGAATGTGGAAGAGAATTCTTTTTTGGGTGTCGCAGCACGCACTGGCCACATTGAACCGCAAATGAGGCTGTTGGAAACACCGCGCGGCTACAAAGGCGGTTAGAGCTGTCACGCTGCTTGCACTACTTGCTTTGGAACGTTCGTTGATGGCCCTTGGCCGGGATTCGAACGGTGTAAGATTTTGAGGACGGATCCACGCTCAGCCGAATGTAATGGGCGTCGCATTTCGCTTCCAGGTTCGCGATCAATTCCTCCGCGGTATTGTTCTCTTTGTCCGGCCTCAAGTTGCGGTGAATTTGGTACATGGCTTCGATGGAAGGTGTGCTCTTCAACGTGGCAAATGTTTTTGGGCCGCACCCTTTGGAAGTGCCGTTGCTCATCACCGTCACTCGCGGAGCCAGAGCCTTGATCAGCACCGGATTGTTGCTCACGTCCAATCCGTGATGGTTCACCTGGTACACATCCACTTCCCCAACGCGGTTGACCGGACAGACCAGTTGCCCTTCCACATTCCACGTCAAATCTCCGCCAATGAAAAAGTCGAAATCGCCAAATTGCACGAGCACGACCATGCTGTTGGCATTATCCGAGGTGTCCTTCGCTACCGTGATATCCTCGGCGCAATGCGGGTTAGGTTTGGCTGCGCTGGCGGGCTCGATCATTTGTTGCTTGGCCGCCAGGCAACGCACTTTTACCGAGGGCATTCCGGCGGATTGTTTCAAAGGGAGCGCATCACCAGGCCGGAGGACGCGGCGCTCCACTTTCATCTCGCGATAAGGCCGAATCTTGTTCAGGAAAAACGAACTGTCGGCATTCCCATCCGGATCGGTGTCCGGAACGCCATTGTCATAAACCGTCCCGATCGGGATCAATTGCGCCACCTCCGCCGCGCCGCCAAAATGATCGATATGAAAATGGGACGTGAGGAGGTAATCGATTCGTTTCAATCCGGCGATCTCCGCGGCCACTTTGTGAATGCGGCCCGAGTCCCGGCCTCCGGGCATGCCCGAATCGATAAGCAGCGATTCGCCGGCCGGCGTGACAATGAGCGTGGCTGCGCCCCCTTCCACATCCACCCAATACACTTCCAAGCCGCGATCCGCGGCCCGAGTTTCCAAAACGAGAATTAAAGGAACAACGGAAATAATGATGCGAAGCCACGAGGTGATCGGTTTCATATTTTTGTTTGTTGCCGCGATCATAAACACTGCGACGGAAAAGAAAAGGCATGACAGGACAGCATGAGCATAATAGCCGCAGGCCACCGCCCCACGCGTACCTGTGATCTTTTTGCGATAGCACCGCTGCGATACGTAGAGCACCTTCGTCGAAAACTTCGTCGAAAACTTCGTCGAACTAAATTTCATTCCGACAAAATTTCCGACTCCGACCAAGGTTCCGATAGAAGGAAGGGCAAAAGAACCGGCAAGAGTTCCAAGATCGAGTCAGAGTCACCGACCACAAAGCGTCACCGACACGCACTTCGATCCCGTCTGGTGTTTTGCGGAATCAGAGGGGATGCCCGCGCGCGGAGAGCGGCAATGTGATCCGTTCGCCGGAGAGTCCGGCTTGAAATACCGCCATAGCCAGCTCAAGCGCTTCCATACCTGCGCGTGCGCTGCACAACGGCTCGCGGCCGGTTTGAATGGCATTGAGCCACGCGTCCACAATGCGGCGGTTCGCCTGACGAAACCCGCGCTCGTTCTCCGGAATGTTCCGTGAAGGGTCATCCGGCAATGGCCGCCACTCGATCGCACGCCCGTCATTGGTCCAATCTCCTGCTTTCGCCAGAAATATTTTTGGCGAGATCTCGGTCAGTATGCGAACGCGTCCTTTGGTTCCGATCAGTTCCATTCCCCAGGGTCCGGCGGTGGCGCGGTATTTATTCCGGCTGACGAACGTTGCCTGCACTCCTTTCTCAAATGCAAACAAGGCATGAATTTCATCGCCCAAAACTTTGCCGATCCCTTCCGTGGCCTGGCGTGCGTCCTGTTTGGTAGCTTCCCTGCCTTTTTCCAAAACCCGAGCGGTGCACCAGCGGGGTTGACCGGCAAACAACCGAATCAAATCGAACAGGTGGGTGCCCAGCACGATCATATCCTCGCCTCCTGCGCGATGATCCTGTTTTCCGTGCGCCCGAATTTCAAGCAACTCGCCGATCAATCCGTCGTCGAGTTTCTTTTTCAGATGCTGGATCGCGGGAGTGAGCTTGATCTGATGGGCGACGACAATTTTCAACCCGCGTTTTTCCGCAGTGGCGATCAGTTCGTCGGCTTCCGCAAGCGTGTGGGTGATCGGTTTTTCGAGGTAAACGTGCGCGCCGGAGTTCAACGCCGCCATGGCCATGGCGTGATGTTCGAGGGTCCATCGTGGCGCCACCGACACCAGATGCGGTTTTTCTTGTTCGAGCATTTCGCGGTAATCGGCATAACTGCGTTTGGCGTGGGATCGAGCGACCGCTTTTGCGCGACCACCAGCGTCGGGGTCAGCGACAGCCACAACCTCAGTGTTGGGGAGGTCATTGAAGATGAGGTCATGTTCATGCCCATAATCGCCTTTGCCGGAATGGCCAATGATCGCCGCGCGCCAGGTCTTTGGGGCGGGCGCCGGCTGGGCATGAAGCCCAAAGACGGCGGCGGAAGCGGCCCCGAAAAAAGTGCCTTTGAAAAAGTTGCGGCGGGGAATGGGTTGGTACATGGTGATCGGAGTTTTTGCCATGGTCACGATTGGTTTGCGCCAGCATAGCCAACGGGCGGAAGCCTGGCAAAGAAATAGCCTTGCCAAAGAGAGGGGCGCTCAGTTGAATGCAGGGCGCTTTGGGTTGGCTGGATAGCTCAGTCGGTAGAGCAGAGGACTGAAAATCCTTGTGTCGGCGGTTCGATTCCGTCTCCAGCCACCACTTTGACCAATTAGGTTTTATCTCAATTTTCGAGCCTTCAAATCGGCAGGTAAATCACGTCCAGAAATCTTTGTTTTTTCCCACAGATCTTTGCTTCGTGGAAACGCCCAGTTGGGTTTCAGTTTGAACCCCCATTGCGAGCTGGCCGAAGGGCAACGATAAAGCGGTGTGAGGAATTTATCTGGAAAGGCACTCCGTCTTCTGGTGGTAGAGGATAACCAGGCCGATTATTTCCTGATCCAGGGCGAACTGAAGCGTGCCCAGTTGACTTGTGAATTCCGCAGAGCAGTGACCGCGCAAGAATTTCTTCAACAGCTTCAATCCTTTCAACCCGATGCGGTCCTTTCCGATTTCGATCTCCCCGGATTCACCGGGCTGGAAGCGCTGGCTTTGTTGCAAACTTACAGTCCCGACACTCCTTTCATTTTGGTGACCGGCTTTCTGTCCGCTGAAACGGCCGAGGCCACGCTGCGGCTGGGCGCGAGTGATTATGTCCTCAAAACCCAATTGCACGCGTTACCGGCGAAGCTGCGTCAGTGCCTGCGACATCCCGATCTTCCTTCGCACGCGATGGCCGCGGCTGTCCCGAGTCGAGGGTAACAGCAGAGCGGGCGCAACCGCGGCGACTTTCCCGCTTGTGAAAAAATTCACAAATTCACTTGCCTGCCTTTCGGGCGCGTGATTAGTTTTTGCCGGTTGGGCGCAAGCCCGGCGTGTAACCCATGCCAAACGTTACTGAAATTGGCTACAACTCGAAGGTGGAAGGTGATGTCATCGTCACCCGCGCGGATGCTGTCCTCAATTGGTTCCGGAAGAATTCCCTTTGGCCCATGCCGATGGGCCTGGCTTGTTGCGCCATTGAATTGATGGCTGCGGGAGCGAGCCGGTATGACATCGCGCGCTTCGGTTCCGAAGTGATGCGCTTTTCGCCGCGCCAATCGGACTTGATGATTGTGGCGGGCACGGTCACCTACAAAATGGCTTTGGCCGTTAAACGGATTTATCAGCAAATGGCCGAACCCAAGTGGGTGATCGCCATGGGCGCTTGCGCCTCAACGGGCGGCATGTATCGCAGCTATGCGGTCTTGCAAGGGGTGGATCGCATCATTCCCGTGGATGTTTACGTTGCGGGATGCCCTCCGCGGCCGGAAGCGCTGCTGGATGCGGTTATCAAGATGCAGAACAAGGTTGCCAAGCAGCCAGTTTTGAAGGAATTGACCATTCTCTCCCAGTCCGGGAAAAAGGCCGCCTGAACGGCCCTGCGGGTTTTGCAGGGCAGGAACATTTTTAAATCAGCCGATGACGCCATTGGAATTGGCCCACAAGATTAAAGCGCAGTTCGGAGATTTGATTTCCGAGCCGGTGGAATTTCGCGGCGAAATCACACTCACGATTTCCGATTCCGAGCGGATCGAAGCGGTCTGCGCCTTTGCGAAAAGGGAACTCGGTTTTGATTACCTCGTGGATTTGAGCAGCGTGGACAATTACGGCGACGATCCCCGCTTCACCATTGTTTACGAGCTCTACGGCTACGGGCATCGCTGCCCTTTGCGCTTAAAAACGAACGTCAGTGAAGAAAAGCCGGAATTGCCCACCGTGAGCGGGGTTTGGCGCACGGCCGATTGGCATGAACGGGAAGCTTACGACATGATGGGCGTTCGATTTCGCGGGCATCCTGATCTGCGGCGCATTTTGATGTGGGAAGGCTATCCTTATTTTCCGCTGCGCAAGGATTTTCCGCTGGCTGGCAAACCGACCGAATTGCCGAATGTTGCCTTCACTCAGCCCGCTCCATTGGAGGGAGGCCCGTTTGTAACGGTCGCCGGCGGCAAAGATGCGCTTTCGCGCGAACCTCGGGTGCGAATTCCTGAAACGGATGCGCTCGAATTGAATGCGCGTGTCGAACGGCGCGACGACATCAAAGAGGCTCATGGCAAGGCTTACGGTCCGGGCCCGGTGGAACGCAAGGGGTAACATGGCCAATCCCGTTCAGGAAATGGAGTTCAAAGATGCGGCGGCGCGAGTCGCGGACGCGGTCGCGCGCGACATCAATCCCGCGGCGGCGGCGCCCACTCCGGCAGGACATCCGCCCGTTGAACTTGAAGGCGAAAAAATGGTCCTGAACATGGGACCCTCGCACCCCGCCACTCATGGCGTTTTGCGTTTGGTGCTCGAACTCGACGGAGAAATCATCACCAAAGCCGTTCCGGATGTCGGTTATTTGCATCGCGGCGACGAAAAGATCGCTGAGAACATGACCTACACCCAGTTTATTCCTTACACGGATCGACTGGATTATCTGGCGCCGCTGGCCAACAACGTGGCCTACGCGCTGGCGGTCGAAAAATTACTTGGAATCGACCGGCAACTCCCGCCGCGGTGCCAGTTCATTCGGGTGATTTGCTGCGAATTGGCGCGCATCTCGGCGCATCTGCTCGGGCTGGGAGCGTTTGCCATGGATGTCGGGGCTTTGACGGTCTTCCTGCACACATTTACGGAGCGCGAGAAAATTTACAATTTGATCGAAGCCATGACCGGCGCGCGTTTTACCACCACCTACACGCGCATCGGCGGGCTTTCACGCGATTTGCCAGCCGGGTGGGTGGAACAATGCCGCAAATTCCTCAAGGAAGTGGTGGTCAACTTCGACGAATCGGAAAAGCTTCTCACGCGCAACCGCATCTTCGTCGATCGCACCAAAGATATCGGCGTGATTCCGAAGGAGGTGGCGATCGATTACGGTTTGACCGGTCCGAATCTTCGCGGCAGCGGCGTCGATTACGATTTGCGCAAAGCGCATCCCTACCTGGTTTACGGCGAGCTCGATTTCGAGGTGCCGATCGGATCGGTGGGTGATTGTTACGACCGTTACCTTGTGCGCATGGAGGAAATGCGGCAGAGCGTTCGCCTCCTGCACCAGTGCTTGGATAAACTTCCCGGTGGGCCCGAAAACAAAAGCCAGGAGCCGATCAACGTTTCCGATGGCAAAATCGTTCTGCCTCCCAAAACCAATGTCCTGACGCGCATGGAGGAGCTCATTCATCATTTCATCAACGTGACGCAAGGGGTGAATGCGCCCCCAGGTGAAGTTTACTTCGGCCACGAAAATCCCAAAGGCGAGCTCGGCTTTTACATCAACAGCAAGGGCGGAGGCACCCCGCATCGCTTGAAAATCCGCGCTCCCTCCTTCGTGAATCTGAGCGTGCTCCCGTATCTGCTCCCCGGCCACATGATGAGTGACACGGTGGCGATTCTCGGTTCACTCGATTTTGTGATGGGAGAGTGCGACCGCTGAAGCGTTATGAATTTCGCCGTTCCAACCGCGCTTGAGGCCGAGATCGACACCTTGATCTCGCATTACCCGCAAAAGCGGAGCGCGTCGCTCATGGTCTTGCACGCGTTGCAGGAACATTTCGGTTATTTGTCAAAACCGGCCATCGAATGGACGGCCTCAAAACTGGGGTTGCAACCGATCAACATTTACGAACTGGTCACCTTTTATCCGATGTTCCGGCAGGAACCGATTGGGAAGTACCATCTCAAAGTTTGCCGAACGTTGAGTTGCGCTCTGGGAGGTTCTTACGAGTTGCGGGAACATCTCTGCAAAAAGCTCGGCCTGAATAGCGCCGCCCATGGACCCCAAACCACGGCCGATGGAAAATTCACCGTCGAATTCGTCGAGTGCCTGGCCAGCTGCGGGACGGCGCCGGTGATGATGGTCAACGAGGACTTTTACGAAGGCGTATCGCATGGCAAGGCCGATGACATTTTGGGGAGGTGCAAATGAGCTCGTGGTTCATTTCACCCCTGTTTCGAACTGGCCATGTCCAAACGGGAAAGTGTTTCGGAAAAGGGTCTGAGCGGGAGATTGGCTGCCGACCATGGACTCGAACCATGACAAACAGATCCAGAGTCTGCTGTGCTACCATTACACCAGTCGGCAGTAGCGGTCAGAAACTAATTAGTTTGCCGGGAGAGTCAAGCCGCGGTTCCACCAGCCACCGCGCTCAAAACTGGCCGCCGGTTCGAGGTTCATGTCGCCCGGGGCGCAATCCCTTCGCCAACTTCAAATTCGAATCCGCAATCGGCCATGCCCTCTGAATACCGCCTCATCCTCAAATATGCCGATCAGCCGGGTTACACGCCCGACATCGACTGCTATTTGCGCCATGGCGGATATGAAGCGCTGCGCAAGGCTCTGACCTTGCCGGTAAAATCGCTGCCGGACGGCAAAAACCTCACTCCACAAGAGCAGCTCCGGGAAGAGGTGAAGCTGTCAGGCCTGCGCGGTCGCGGTGGCGCCGGTTTTTCCTGCGGGTTGAAATGGAGTTTTGTCGATCGCAAAAGCGGCAAACCGATCTATCTGATTTGCAACGCCGACGAATCAGAGCCGGGCACATTCAAGGATCGGCAGATCATTCATAAAGATCCGCATCAGTTGATCGAGGGGATGATCATCTCCTGCTTCGCCAATGACGTGCGCCTGGCCTACATCTACATCCGCGGCGAAATGCCAGAAGGCGCGCGCATTCTCAATCGTGCCCTTGATGAGGCGCGCTCGAAAAATTTTCTCGGCAAAAACATTTTGGGGAGCGGTTATGACCTCGAGATTTACGTCCACCGCGGCGCTGGCGCTTACATCTGCGGCGAGGAAACCGGCCTGATCGAATCCCTCGAAGGCAAGCGACCTTATCCGCGGATCAAACCGCCCTATTTCCCGGCCGTTCTCGGGCTTTACATGTGCCCGACCATTGTGAACAACGTTGAAACTCTTGCCGCCGTGAAGCACATCGTGGCCATGGGCGGCGCGGAGTTCTCAAAGCTGGGCACTCCCAACAACACCGGCACTCGCATCGTCAGCCTCAGCGGCCACGTTCGCAAACCGGGCTATTATGAAGTCGAAGTTGGCAAAGTCACCATTGGCCAGCTCATTTTCGATCCTGCGTTTGGCAATGGCTTGCGCGACGGGCGCCAGTTGAAAGCCATCATTCCGGGCGGTTCCTCAGCGAAAGTTTTCAAAGCCGGCGAAAAGTTCAAACTGAAACGCAAAGGCCCCGATGGCAAAGAGAGCGAGCAGGAGGTGGACATGCTCGATTTGCCTTACGATTTCGATTCTTTGATTGCCGCGGGTTCCATGTCTGGTTCGGGCGCAATCATCGTCATGGACGATTCGACCGATATTGTCGAGGCGTTGGCGAACATCAGTGAATTCTATGCGCACGAGAGTTGCGGGCAATGCACTCCCTGCCGTGAGGGCTCTCTCTGGATGGCAAAAGCTCTGCATCGCCTCACCCATGGACAAGGGCGCCGCATGGATGCCGATTATTTAATGCGCATTGCCGACAACATTCCGGGGGGCCGGACGATTTGTGCATTTGGCGAAGCCTGTTCGTGGCCGGTGCAAAGTTTTATCGCGAAATTCAAGGATGAATTCGTTGCCAAAGGCGCGGCCGATGAGGCCAGAAATCAAAGCGGAGCCGCGGCAACCTCCCTGAAAGTGGCCGCGAGTCCGCACGCCGAGTTGAGGTGAGAGACGATCATGTCCACCGCATCCCAAACCGAATTAAAGCCCACGCCGCCACCGGTCGAAAAGATCAAGGTCAAGGTGGACGGCCGCGAAATCGATATTCCGAAGCTCTCGCCGGATTGGTCGGGCAAACTGGTCCCAACAACGATGATCCAGGCCTGTTCCGCCGCCAAAGTGGACGTGCCGCATTATTGTTATCATCCAAAACTTCCCGTCGCGGGGAATTGCCGCATGTGTCTCGTCGAGTTCGGAACTCCCGCCATGGGGCCGGATCGCAAGCCCATTCTCAATCCCGATGGCACCCCGAAAATTTCCAAATCACCGCGCCCTGCCATCGCCTGCGCGACGCCCGTGTCGCCGGGAATGGAGATTTACACGAATACACCGGGCGTGAAGCAAATGCGCGAGGGCGTGCTCGAATTTCTGCTCATCAATCATCCGCTCGATTGTCCGATTTGCGATCAGGCGGGAGAGTGCAAATTGCAGGAGTATTCCGTCGATTACGGCCAGGCCGCCAGCCGGTTCATCGAGGAAAAAGTTCACAAGCCCAAACAGGTCGATCTCGGCCCCAGGATTGTCCTCGATGACGAGCGTTGCATCCTCTGCACGCGCTGCATTCGCTTCACCAAAGATATCGTCGGCGACGATGCGCTCGGCATCGTCAATCGCGGCAGCTACAATACGCTCACCGCGTATCCCGGGAAAAAGTTCGATAACAATTACACGCTCAACACGGTGGACATCTGCCCAGTCGGCGCGCTCACCTCGAAAGATTTCCGGTTCAAGATGCGCGTCTGGTTTTTGAAGGAGACGAAAAGCATCTGCACCAGCTGCGCGACCGGTTGCAACATCATCATCGGTTCGCGCAACGAAAAAATCTTCCGCTACGAACCGCGCGAGAACGACGCCGTCAACTCGGCCTGGATGTGCGATTACGGCCGGCTGAATTACAAGTGGATCAACCGGGAGGATCGCTTGACCGAAGTGCGCCGAAAAACGGCCGGCGGCCAAAGCGAGAAGATCTCCTGGGCCGAAGCTCTCGCGGATATTTCCTCGCGCCTGGCCAAGACAGCGCCAGGATCTCTGGCCATGGTCGGTTCGGCCCGCCAAACGAACGAAGAGCTCTATCTTCTCAAGAAACTGGCCGCCAAATTCAATGCCGTGACCGATTCCGTGCCGCGGTTGGGTGAGGGAGATCATCTGCTGTTGAATGCGGATCGGAACCCGAACAGCACCGGCTCACGCCTCATAGGCATCGGCGCCGATCCGCTCGGGTCGGTCTTGCCCAAAATCGCCGAGGGAATTCGGCGCGGCACGATCAAATCGCTGATCGTGTTTGGGGAAGATGTGACCCAACACGGCATCGCCGCCGATCTGCTCGCAAAACTCGAACTGCTGATCGTCAGCGACATTTTGCCGAACCCGACGACGGCCGCCGCTCATTATCTTTTGCCTGGCTGTGCGCACGCCGAGAAGCGCGGTTCCTTCACGAATGCCAA
>JBFMDG010000227.1:0-10053 GCA_040754135.1 Verrucomicrobiota bacterium | reverse complement strand
TATCCTCGATTGCTGCAACTGCGGTTGAAACGTTACCTGGAATTGGCCGGGCTCGATCCGGCATTAACGCCGCACAAATTGCGGCACAGTTACGCCACCCATTTGCTCGATGCCGGCGCCGATCTGCGCAGCGTGCAGGAACTGCTCGGGCATGCCCACCTGGTGACGACCGAGGTTTACACCCACCTCACCACCGAACGCCTGAAAAAAGCCTACGACGACGCGCATCCTCGCGCGTGATCAAAACCCTTCAACCCTTCATCTCTTCAACCCTTCATCTCTTCAACTGTTCCCCCTCACCCACTCCTACCTCACGATTGCAAACTGAACGCTCGGGCCTATTTTGAATTCATGAAGAGTCCAGCGGTTTTAAGGAAGTTTTCGATCGGAATGATGCTGCTGTTGGGGGCCATTTTGATCCTGGTGGGATGCGCCACGAACAAGATCGATTGGAACAGCCGCGTCGGCACCTACACTTTCGATCAAGCGGTGTTGGAGCTTGGGCCGCCTGACAAAATCGCCACCCTGACCGACGGCACAAAAGTCGCCGAATGGTTGACCTCGCGCGGTTATTCCCATGGGATGGTGCATTCCTTTGGCAGTCCTTATTATTACAGTCCCTTTGCCCATCATCATTACTACTCGGAAACGCCCTCGCCGGATTATTTTGTGCGGCTCACGTTTGATCCGGAGGGACGTTTGACCGCATGGAAAAAGGTGAGCAAGTAAACAGTGCTTCCGTTCCGCGCGCGATCCTGATTAACTGCGCGCCATGAACGTGGATCTTGGCATCTGGGGCAAGCTGACGCGTGTCATCATTTTTCTCCTGCTGCTCGCCGTTCTGCTCGGAGTGGCGGTCTGGTATTTGCCTCTCATTCGCCAGAACGAAGCCATGCGCAAAGAAATTCTCCGCCTCGACGCCCAAATCAAAGTGGAAGAAGAAAAAGTCCGGTTGAATGAATCGGCCATCAAAGCGTTGCGGCACGATCCCAAAACGGTGGAACGTCTCGCTCGCGAAAAGCTGGGTTATGCACGCCCGGGCGAAACGGTCATTCGCTTCGAAGAACCGAAAACCAATCTCCTGCACGTCCAGCCGCCATCGACTCCTCCCACTCCTTGAGAGCCGTGTCCGAGGAGTTTTTGTTTCGCCGCTCTCTAAAACAGCCGGAATCGGGTTGAAAGAAAAGGAACAGAAAGCTCGCCGCACTCTCCCCGAATTCGCTCCGCGCGCAGGATTCGCAGCAGACTCTGCGGTTCACTCGTCAGCGATCGGCTAACCTTTCCAACCGAGCTGCGCGCGATTTCGCCAAAGCTCTTTGGGCCTAAAAATGCCCGCAGGCGTAATGATGCCGGTGATCAATTCGGCCGGCGTGACATCAAATCCTGGATTCCGCGCGCCGCTCGAGGGATTGGCGACGCGCACGTACTGGCGTTGTCCCGATTTGGATTCGCCCCAAGCACCGAGCACTTCGCACGGATCGCGTTCTTCAATTGGAATATCCGCGCCGGATGGCAGGTTCCAGTCGAGCGTCGAAAAAGGAATCGCGACATAAAACGGAATGTGATGCCGCGCGGCCAGCACTGCTTTCGTGTAGGTTCCAATCTTATTGGCCACGTCCCCTTTCCGGCCCAAGGTGCGATCGCTGCCCACGATGACCAGATCGATTTCACCGCGTTGCATGAGAAATCCGGCGGCATTATCGGCAATGATCTCGTGCGAAATTTTTTGCTGAGCGAGTTCCCAGGCGGTGAGTGAGGCGCCCTGGGAGCGTGGACGGGTTTCATCACAGAAAACGTGAAATGATTTTCCGCGGGCTTGCGCGGTGTAGAGCGGAGCGGTGGCGGATCCGTAATCGACAAAAGCCAGCCAGCCGGCGTTGCAATGCGTCAGCACCCTCATTCCTTTTTTGATGAGGGGTTCGCCATGCTTTCCCAAGGCCTGGCATTCGCTCACATTTTCATTGGCGAACTCTTCCGCGGCGGCCAGTGCCAAGGCCTGTTTCTCCGCCACTGTTTCGCCGCGTTCCATTTCCCGCAACACGCGATTCATGGCGTTGACCGGATCAACCGCTGTGGGACGCGCGCGTTTCAGAGTTTGATAAACCCTGGCTACATGCGCTTGAAATCGAATCAGGTGCTTTCCCCGAAAAGCGCGCGCGCCTTGCGCCAGCCCATAAGCCGCGGTGGCTCCAATCGCTCCCGCGCCGCGCACAACCATATCGCGAATGGCTCGCGCCGTTTTGTTGAAGTCAGGCGAAGCAACAATCTGGAAGCGGTGCGGCAACAATCGCTGTTCGATGAGCAGGACTTCGTTGCGATCGGCCGCAAACCAAACCGTGCGATAATGGCGGGAGCGCTTTCCGACGATGACATTCATAGTCCGGGTGCAGCGCGCTTTCCGCAGCGGTCAATGGATTTTGATCTGCATGGTCCGCACTTTGGCGCGGATTTTCCGGTAGATGGGATGCTGGCGCAGGTTTTCCAGATCCGGATCCTGGGCGAGCCATTTGAAATCGGAATAGCCGAGGTTCAACGCCCTTTCCAAAGCGTCCGCGGCCTGCTCAATCCGATCTGTGAGGGCGTAACTGCAAGCGAGGTTGTAATGCACCATGGAATCGGTCGGGCGCAATTCCGACAGCCGTTGATCGACGCGCAATCCTTCGACAAAGCGGCCGCGTCGCGTGTAATCGTCCCCGAGCACCTGCAGGGCTTCGATGTAGGAGGGATCTCGGCGGACCACGCCTTCCAAAAAACCGATTTCCACGTCGAGATCACGGATCTCCTGGCGGGTCAGCTTTCGCTTGGGAAGAGGCTTTTTCGGCATACGCTGGCTGGGATTTTCACATAACACTTTTTCAAGTCAAGGGGCGCCATCGGATTTTCGCTGAAAATCTCCTCGGCATTTCCCCGAGACAATGAAAACCGTTGCAATGCGCGTCCAAAAGTTCGACATAAGATGCCGATGAAGTGCTTCGTCACCGGCGCGTCCGGGTTCATCGGTTCGAACCTGGTCCATGAACTGATCGCTCGCGGCCATTCTGTACGGGCGTTGTTGCGGCCAAACGCCGACCGCCGCGGATTGGCCGATGCGGATTTCGAAACCGTGACGGGCGACGTGAGTGATCGCGCCCTGCTCGAAAAGTCGATGCGCGGCTGTGATTGGTGTTTTCACGTGGCGGCGAGTTATCATTTGTGGTTGCGCGATTATGGGCCGATGTACGCCGCGAACGTTCAGGGCACTCGAAACGTGCTCGAAGCGGCCGCAGCGGCGGGTTGTTCCCGCATTGTTTATACCAGCACCGTCGGCTGCATTGGCCTGCCCCAGGCGAACAATGGACGAATCATCGCCACAGACGAAGCCACGCCGGTTTCCGCGGCTCAGATGAGCAATCACTACAAACTTTCGAAATGGCAGGCCGAAGAAATCGCGCGCGAACTGGCGGCCAAAGGCCTTCCCATTGTCATCGTGAATCCAAGCGCGCCCGTCGGTCCTCGCGACGTCAAACCGACGCCCACCGGACAGGTCATCGTTGATTTTTTAAATCGGCAAATGCCGGCATTTCTTGACACGGGTTTGAACTGGGTGCACGTGCGCGACGTGGCCATCGGACATCTGCTTGCCGCGGAAAAAGGGCGGATTGGCGAACGCTACATTTTGGGACACGCTGCCGGAAATTGGACAATGAAAGAAGCTTTCCATCAACTCGCGGAGATTACCGGATTGCCCGCTCCAAAATTTCAAGTGCCATGGTCCGTCGCTCTCGGGGCCGCATACCTCGATGAGGCCGTCTCACTCTTCACGGGCAAACCGCCCAAAGCGCCATTGGCCGGCGTGCGCATGGCCCGTTACAAAATGTTTTTCAACCCGGCCAAAGCCATCACCGAACTTGGGTTGCCGCAAACGCCGCCGCGCCAGGCCTTGGCCGATGCCGTGGCGTGGTTTCAGTCGCAGGGTTATGTGAAAAAATAGAGCGCCAGGACCCTTTTTTTTCGCAGCCAATTCCAATAGTAATGACCAGACACAAACCCCGCGTGATGCGGGCTTGCGCGACACGGTTTTTCAAGTAGTTTCGTCGGCGCAATGCAGAGCTATCCCAAACATTATTGTGGCGTGTTCGGCATTTTCGGTCATCCGAATGCCGCCGAACTGACGTACTACGGGCTTTACGCTCTGCAACATCGCGGGCAGGAAAGCGCCGGCATCGTGACCAGCGACGGCCAGCAGTTCCGCGAGTACAAAGGCATGGGGCTCGTCTCGCAAGTGTTCAACGGGCGCATCCTTCACGAGTTGGTCGGGCACAGCGCCGTCGGCCACACGCGCTATTCCACCACCGGAACTTCCAATTTGCGCAACGCGCAGCCGTTCACCGGCAACTGTCTGCGCGGCCAGATTGCCATCGCGCACAACGGCAACCTGACGAATGCCGCCCAACTGCGCGACGAACTGGAAGGCGCCGGAGTCCTTTTTCAGACCACGGTCGATAGTGAAGTGATTCTCAACCTGCTCGCGCAACCCACCCTCAGCGGTTCAGAGAACAATCTCGTCCAAACCATGCGCCGGCTGGAAGGCGCCTATTCACTGGTCATCATGACGGAGCAGGAACTGATCGGCGTGCGCGATCCTCACGGATTTCGTCCGCTTTCGATCGGCAAAGTGGGCGACGCCTGGGTGCTGGCGAGCGAGACGTGCGCGTTCGACCTCATTCATGCGCAGTTCGTGCGCGACGTGCAACCCGGCGAAATCGTCATCATCAACAAGGAAGGTTTAAAAAGCATCCAGGCCTTTCCCGAACAGGACCGCCGCGCTTTTTGCATTTTCGAATACATCTATTTCGCCCGTCCCGACAGCAACATCGCCAACCGCAACGTCTATCAAGTGCGCGTGGAAATGGGCCGCCAACTGGCCCGCGAAAATCCTATCGCCGCCGATGTCGTCGTGCCGGTGCCGGACAGCGGCAATTGCGCCGCGCTGGGTTATTCCTTGGAATCGGGCATCGAATATCAGATGGCGTTCGTCCGCAACCATTACGTCGGACGCAGCTTTCTGCAGCCTTCGCAGCTCATTCGCGACTTCAACGTGCGCGTGAAGCTCAATCTCATTCCCGAACTCGTGAAAGGGAAACGGGTGGTGGTCATCGACGACTCGATTGTGCGGGGCACGACCTGCAAAGCGCGGGTCACGCAGCTGAAAGAAGCCGGAGCCAAAGAGGTGCATGTGCTGGTCAGTTGTCCTCCGCATATGAATCCGTGTGTTTACGGAATCGATTTTCCCGATCGCACCAAGCTGATGGCGGCCAACCATTCCATTGACGAGATTCGCCGATATCTCAACGCCGATTCGCTGGCTTATCTTTCCGCGAAAGGATTGGTCAAAGCCACCGGCCTGCCCAAGGAATCGTTTTGCATGGCCTGTTTCAACGGCGATTATCCGGTGCCGTACGATCCAAAAGTGGATAAGGAGATCATGGAACGCCGGCGAGGCCGTGTGGAAAGCCTCGGGGAAGCGTTGGTGAAGGAAGAGCAGCAGCCGCGGCTGTTGTGATCCCATTCAAATTCAGTTTCAAAATGCAAAATGGAAACCGGCTCCTCACATTCGCCGGCCGGCACATTTTGCATTTTGCAATTGGACTCCGCATTTTGCGCTTTGCATTTTTAGTTGTTCACTCTCATGAAAGCTTACGCTGCCGCAGGTGTTGACATCGATCTTGGCAACAAGGTCAAATCCACGCTCCCGCAACTGCTCGCCTCGACCCATCGCCGCGAAGTCCTCGGAAAAGTCGGCGGGTTCGGCGGCTTGTTCGCGCTCGACGTCAAACGCTATCGCCAGCCGGTGCTCGTCTCGAGCGTCGATGGTGTCGGCACCAAATTGAAAATCGCCTTCGCCATGGACCGGCACGACACGATCGGCCAGGATCTGGTGAATCATTGCGTGAATGACATTGCGGTGCTCGGGGCCGAACCGCTCTTCTTCCTCGATTACCTCGGCACCGGCAAACTCGAACCGCACGTCTTCTCCGAAATCCTCAAGGGATTCGCCAAAGCGTGCGCCGAAAATCATTGCGCGCTCATCGGCGGCGAAACCGCGCAAATGCCCGGCTTTTATCAACCCGGCGAGTACGACGTCAGCGGCACCATCGTCGGTGTGGTGGAAAAAGCGCGCATGCTTTCCGGCAAACAGGTCCGGCCGGGTGATCGCGTCATTGGGATCGCCTCGAGCGGACTGCACACCAACGGTTATTCCCTCGCGCGAAAAATCTTTTTCGACCAGCTCAAGCTGAAGCCCTCCAGCCATGTTGCCGAGTTGAATAACACGATTGGCGACGAGTTGCTGAAAGTGCACGTCAGCTACGGGCCTTTAGTGCAGCGATTGCTGAAGCGCTTCAACTCAGGCCATCCAACGGGCCAGCCCAAACTGCCGGTGAAAGCATTCGCTCACATCACCGGCGGCGGATTTGTCGATAACATTCCGCGCGTGCTCCCGCAACGTTGCGACGTTCTCATCCGCAAAGGCAGCTGGGAAATGCCCCCTTTGTTCCAGATCATTCAGACCAAAGGCAAAGTGGCCGAAGCGGAGCTTTATCAAGTCTTCAACATGGGTATCGGCATGACCGCCATTGTCGATTCCGGCGATGCCGATGCCGTGCTGAGATTCATTCAAAAGCAAAATCACAAGGCCTGGATTATTGGCGAGGTGATGAAGGGACGCGGCCAGGTTCGAGTCGAGTAACGGCGCGGCCGCGACTGCTTTTGATGCGGCGCCCGCGGAACGGAGCTTCTGCATCCGCTGATTTTAAAAAGCGTCGAGCCCCCGCTCGCCGGTGATTGCCTTTTGCGCCTCGGGAAATCTGCTTTCGAGCGTTTCGATTTTTTTTAGGAAAAGGAACTTGCGTGTTCGTGCGTTCGGTGTGTTAGTCTTTGTTTTTGCGAAACGCTCTGCGTCTTTGCCGTTCTTCTCGGCGAAGAAAAAGGGTCCAGAGGGCATCCCCTTCTGGAGGACATTCTCGATGGTCGGGCCGCCATCTGCGTGCGTTGTTTAGGTGGTGGCCTATGCCGTTTTCACACGGTTCACCTCAACTCTCCACGCATTTAAAGGAATGAAAACGCTTATGATGAAGTTGCTCGAAAAGACAAATCTGCATTCGAAAATCTGGTTGGGAACACTCCTGTTCCTGTCGTTGTTGCCTCGCCCAAGCGCCGGCGCCGAGGCGATCACCAACGCCACCACCGTTGTCGTCACCACAGATGCCGCGCAGCAGACGAACGCCTGGCTCACCTTTGGGCTCGACCGCGTCGAGTGGCTTCAGGTCCCGGTGCTCGGCAACCCGGCGTGGCAATATCTCGCCGCGCTCATTTATATCGTGCTCGCCTTTTACGCGTCGAAACTGCTCGATTATCTCCTCCAGGTGCAGTTGCGTCAGCTCACCGCCAAAACGCGCACGCAGGCCGATGATCTCATTCTCGAACTGATCCGCGGGCCCGTGAAGGTCGTGGTCTTCGTCATTTTGTTGCATATCGGACTGCGCGTGTTTTCCTGGCCCGACTGGGCGGAGAGCTTTATTTCCAACGGCCTGAAAATTACCGTCGCCGCCTCGCTCACTTATCTCGCCCTCAAATTTGTCGATCTGACCATGGGCCTTTGGCAGAAGCGGGTCGAAACCACCGGGGAAGCCGTGCTGGATATGCAACTGTTCCCGGTCATTCGCAAAAGCCTCAAAGTGTTCGTTATCATTATCGCCGTGCTGGTCACCTCGCAAAACCTCGGCATGAACGTGACCGGCCTGCTCGCCTCCCTCTCGATCGGCGGACTTGCTGTCGGCCTCGCCGCCCAGGATACGCTCTCGAATCTTTTCGGCGCGGTGGCTCTTTTCGCCGATAAGCCCTTTCGCGTCGGCGACCGCGTTCAGCTCGATACCATTGATGGATCGGTCGAGGCCATCGGGCTGCGCAGCACGCGCATTCGCAATTTGGATGGGCACCTGGTGACAGTTCCGAATCGGACCATGGCCAACGCCATTCTCACCAACGTCAGCAAACGGCCCAACATCAAAACGGTCATGAACATCGGTGTGACCTACGACACTCCGGCGCGGAAAGTCGAGCGCGCCATGGAAATCATCGACGCAATTTACCGTCCGCATCCCAAAACGGCCGACCTCATTATCAGCTTCAACAAGTTTGAAAGTTCCTCGCTGAATATTTTGGTGGTGCATTGGTGGGACTCGACGGATTTCAAGGAGTACCTGCTGAATTTTCAGAAGTTGAATCTCGAATTGAAGCGGCGCTTCGATGAAGAGGGCATCAACTTCGCGTTTCCCAGCCAGACGGTCTATTTGCGCCAGGATTCGACCTGGCGCCTGGCCAGCCTCGACGGTCAAACCTCCGAAAGAAATTGATGATTTTATGTTGGAAGAATTGATAAATCCCAAATCCACACTGCCGCGCGTGGCCATGGTTTCCACGCACGGTTACGTCGCCGCTCAACCTCCTCTTGGCGCGGCCGACACCGGCGGTCAGGTCGTTTATGTCCTCGAGTTGTCCCGCAAACTGGCGCAGCTCGGTTATGAGGTGGACATTTGGACCCGGCAATTTGAAGATCAACCGGCCATTGAACCGGTGGCGGAACGCGTCCGCATCATTCGCGCGCCGTGCGGCGGACGCGACTTTATTCCCAAGGAATATCTCTACGAAACCTTGCCGCAATGGAATGAGAACGCGCTCCGCTTCATCCAGCGGCACGGGTTGAAATATGAATTCATCAACAGCCATTACTGGGACGCCGGCGTGGCCGGGCAGCATTTGAGTGATGTCCTGGCCGTCCCCCACGTGCACACGCCTCATTCGCTGGGCATTTGGAAAAAGAAACAAATGGAAGCGGATTATCCGGGCGACGCCGCGCGCTTCGAGAAACAATACAACTTTCACGAGCGCATTCATCACGAACGTCTCCTCTACGTTTCTGCGGACATGGTCCTGGCCACGACTCCGCAACAAGTCGATCTCTTAATCGAAGATTACGAAGCGCCCCGCTCGAAATGCTGCATGGTTCCTCCGGGTTACGATGACAATCGTTTCTTTCCGGTCGGTGATTCCAGCCGCCGCGCCTTGCGCCAGAGGATGGGTTTTCATGGTCCGGTGGTGATGGCGGTGGGCCGCATCGCCCGCAACAAAGGCTACGACCTGCTCATTCAAGCATTCCAGCTGGTGGCGCAACGGGAACCTGCCGCGCAATTGTACCTGGCGATTGGCGGGACCGGACTAATGCCGGCCGAAGAAAAAATTCTCAATGAACTCCAGGAGCTCACCGCGCAACTGCAGCTGACGGATCGGGTTTGTTTTGGCAACTTCATTCCGGACGATGCGTTGGCCGACCATTATCGGGCCGCGGACGTGTTTGTGCTTTCGAGCCGCTACGAACCCTTTGGCATGACGGCCATCGAAGCCATGGCTTGCGGTACGCCGACGGTCGTCACGGTGCATGGCGGATTGTATCGCGCACTGACCTTTGGGCGGCATGCGCTTTATGCCGATCCTTTCGACCTGGAAGATCTCGGGATCATGATTTTGAAAGTATTGAAACATCCGCGCCTGCGTTCGCGGCTTTCCCGGATGGGTGCTCATAAAGCGCGCAGTTTGTTCACCTGGACGGGCGTGGCGCAACAACTGGTCGCCCTGGTCGAAAATCGATCAACCGAGAATTTTGCCTTTACCGATACGGAATGGGACGAGCCCTGGAATGACACCGATTAAGCTTTTCTGCTCGGATCTCGACGGCACCTTGCTGGGCAACCCGGAAGCGACCCGGCGCTTCAAACAAACGTGGGAAGATCTGGCCCCGTCGAAGCGTCCGCTGCTTTGTTACAACTCGGGGCGGTTGCTGGAGGACATGCTCAGCCTGCTCAGAATCGAAGCGCTGCCGCAGCCTGAGTTTCTCATCGCGGGGCTCGGCACCCAGTTGTTCGATGTTCGGGAAGGCAAAGCGCTGCATGAGTTCAACGAGCAATTCCGCGATGGCTGGGACCTGGCGAAAATCGAACAAATTCTGGCGGCGTTCCC
>JBFMDG010000226.1:0-10072 GCA_040754135.1 Verrucomicrobiota bacterium | reverse complement strand
AATTGCGTGGGGCCCCACGGAATTGTCAGACAGGCTCTCAATCCAATTTGCGGACAAATCCATCACGACCGAGCGTCGCCACCAAATCCAAAACGTCGCGTTGCAAACAATAGGGCACGTCGTCGCGCAATTCCGGAATCTCAAGCAGCCTCCGCCCATTGCGAGCCAAGGCGACCGCGCCGAGCAGGTCCGCCTTTTTCTCGAGATACAATTCGCGGGCAATTCTTGCAGAATCGGACACCTGATCCGCCGCGAACTCGCTCCAGATCCGATCGCAAAATGCGCCGGCGGCAAGCGCATCTTCCAGCGCCGCCTGCTCCATGGTGCCGCTGCAGACCAGGAGCACTTCCCGACACGGAACCTGGTTCAACTGCTTGGCCGTGGCCGACAAATTCAAAAACGACGCGACAAAAACCATTTGCGCTCGCACACAAGCGCGCAAAGCTCGCGTGCCATTCGTGGTCGTGCTGATGATGGTTTTGTCCCGCACTTTTTCGGGTAAAAATTCGCGAGGCGAATTGCCGAGATGAAAATCCACGCCTCCGGTTTGCGCAGCCAAAATTCGCAGCCCATGCCGTTCTCCGCCCAACAAAGCTTCCGGGTGCTGGCGGAACGCCGCCATGGCTTCGTCGATCTCGCCCACTGGAAACACAGCTCGCGCTCCATTGGCCAGCGCCGTAATCATTGTTGAGGTCGCCCTCAGAATATCGAACACCACGCAGACCGTTTCACTCAGATCGCGAGAGGGCAGAACGGCAAATTCGGCGGGAGCGAACAATACTTCCAAAGTTTTGGACATGACGCTGGAGCTTCCGGAAATGCCTGGGGAGAGGCAAGTGCCTTCTGCGATCGGCATCGAATCAAGGCGCGCTGCGATGCTGCATCTGAGCGGATTTTCGATCGGAAAATGAGGCGTGACTCGGCGCGGAATCAAGCGGGCGTTCTCAAAGCAAACCATCGGCAATTTGCCGGAGGCCGACCGCGAACCACACCAATGAAAACAGGCCCCAAACCACCGTCAGAGAAATCTGAAGCGGCCGGCGATTCACTCGCGAGGCAACGAGGACGATGGCCGCGCCCAAAAGCGTCAATCCGATTGCGAGACTCCAACTAAAGGCTCGGAGTCCGGAGTTCGGAAAATCGACCCAGGAAACGATGGCCACTCCCCAGGGACCGAAATAATTCGCCAGGGCAGCAACGAAATGTTGAAAGGGTGTGATGGGTGAATCGTCCGGCCGCGCGATCAAGTGAAGCACCGTAAATGGCAGACCGATGACAAATGCGGTCACGGCAAAAAGAGCGAGCACAGACCGGGATTTCATCGAATTCCTCACGATTGCGGGATACGCTCGACCGGTGCGCCTGTCCAGCCAATTTCTTTGAGGTTTCCTCCATGGTCCCGATCACTCGGCGGCTCGCTATTGAACTAGCGCGGTCAAGCGCGGAGGCAACAACTCAATCCGTGAAATAAACACCACAAAGAGGATTCATGTCGATACCACTGAATTGTGGGAGCAAGAAAAGAAGGAACGCTTCCAAATGACAACCCATTGCGCCGCTCAGGCCAGCTGAGCTAATCGTCCGGTGCTGTCGCCGATGCGATCGACGGGCGCTCCCATGCGATCCATCAGCGAGAGAAACAAATTGCACATGGGCGTTTCCTTTTCGAACCGGACGTGGCGTCCGGTTTGGATGGTGCCGCCGCCGCGACCGGCCACAAGCACCGGCAGATTGTCGTGGGCGTGCGCATTGCCATCGGCCAGCCCGCTTCCATAAACGATCATGCATTGATCGAGCAATGTGCCCTGCCCTTCCTTCACCGATTTGAGCTTCTCGAGGAAATAAGCGAACTGCGTGGTGTGAAAGGTATTGATCCTGGCGATTTTTTGCTTCTTCGCCGCATCGTTGCCATGGTGTGACAAATCATGGTGGCCTTCCGAAACACCGATGAATGGATAGGGCTTGTTGCTGCCGTCGTGCGCCATGATGAACGTGGCAATCCGGCTCGTATCGGTTTGAAAGGCCAGCACCAGCAGGTCGAGCATTAAGCGGATGTGATCCTGGTATTCCGGCGGGACGCCCGTGGGCTTCGAATAATCCGGGAGCACGGAAGCGAATTTCTCGGCTTTCTCGATGCGTTGTTCCATTTCGCGGACGGCCGTGAGGTACTCATCGAGTTTGCGGCGGTCGGTGGCGCCGAGACGGGATTGAAGCTGGCGGGCATCTTCGAGGACAAAATCAAGAATGCTCTTGTGATAGCGCTCGCGCCAGGCGCGGTTTTCTTCGACTTCGCCGCGAACGCCGCTGGAAAAAAGACGCTCGAAAACCAGCCGCGGATCGGTCTCGGGCGGCATGGGAGTCGATTCGGTTTTCCAGGAAATATTAAACGAGTAAGCGCAGCTGTAGCCCGAGTCGCAATTCCCGGAAATCTGGCCTCGATCGCAACCGAGTTCGAGTGATGAAAAACGTGTGGCCTGCCCAACTTTGGAAGCGGCGAGTTGATCGACGGAAATGCCCACTTTGATATCCGCTCCATGCGTTTTGCGCGGCTGGCAGCCCGTAAGAAACGTGGCGGAAGCGCGCGCATGATCGCCGGCGCCATCGCCATTTGGCCGGCCTTTGTCATGGGCCAGGCCTGAGAGCACGAGCAAATCCTGTTGATGCGCTCCGAGCGGCTGCAGAATTGGCGGCAGATCAAAATTCGAGCCGACACTTTTAGGGGTCCAATCGGCCATGTTCTTTCCATTCGGCACGTAGAGAAAAGCCATGCGTTTGGGCAATGCGTTGGACGCTTCCTTCGCTGAGGCGGCCCAAACTTTCGAAGAGGGAACCATCGCTTCCAAAACCGGGAGGGCCATCATGGTGCCGACGCCACGAAGAAATGTGCGCCTCGGAATCTGCCAGGATTTACTCATACTTGCTTTTGCTCTTGGTGTTCTGAACGTGACGGCAAAAAACTAACGACGGCTTCTCTCAAACACAAGCGGGATTTCCCTGAATTCAGCTCACAAGCACTGAAAAACAAGTGTGGACACTGAGAAAAAACGGACGGCGAGATTCGAGAGCGAGAGCGGCTCCTTTACTTCTTCGCAGTCACTGCGTCTGGACCAGCGGCAATTTTCTTTTCATTGAGCGGCACAGGAATGAATGCTTTGCCCAATTGCCCGCTCGGGAAATCGAAGAGCCGCACTTTGCCATCGAAACCCGCCGCCGCCAGTTGATTCCCGGCCGGGTTAAACAGGAGCGCGAATGTGGCCCCTTCATCGATCTTCAACGTGTGACTGCGGCTCCCATCCGCCACTTTGTAAACCCGCACTTCCGAAGCCACCCCGCCCACCGCGAGATGATTGGCGTCAGGACTCCAGGCGATAGCGTGGACCGCTCCCGGCTGACGCTCGAAATCGCGGATGAGATTGACATCGTTGTTCGCCGCCGTCCGTCCCTGATTATCGGAAATGCGGTAAATGCGCACCGAACCGACTTCCCCGCCGTAGGCGATCTGGTCCATTTTCGGATGTCGCGCAAAACAGAGGACTGCGTCGAGCAGTTTGTTGATATCATCGATGAACTGTCCGCTTGAAGCATCGATCAACTTCATGGCGCGATCGCGGCTGCCCGTCAGCAAGCGTTTTCCATCGGTTGTAAAAACGGTGGCGAAAACCCAATCGCTGTGGTTATCAAATTTCAGCAGCTCTTTGCCGTCGTTCACCGCGATCATACGCACGGTTTTCTCGGCGCTGCCGAAAGCGACGCGCTGACCATCCTGCGAAAACGAAACCCCGTACAAGCTGTCGTTGCCGATTTTGTAGGCATGGGCCAAACGATTCGATGTGAGATCCCAGATTTGGATTTCACCGAAGCGCGACGGAGCACCTCCCGCCACCGCCAGCCATTTGCCATCGGGAGAAAAGGCGACCGATTCGATGCGCGGAGATTCGCCGAGGAGGCGGGCGATGATTTCGGAGCCATCGGCCTTGTGCAGGATCACTTCATGATAACCCGAAATGGCGAGCGTTTTGCCATCGGCGGAATAGGCGAGCGCCGAAATCACCGGCGGCGCGGAATAAACCGGAGGCGCGGCGAGCTTGAATGGATTGCGCTTGTCCTCGGGAGTATCATCCTTGGCGCCGTCTTTGATCCATTGTTCGATCAGGGCAATCTCCGGTGCGCTGAGTGGATCACCCTCTTTCGGCATGCTCGGTTCTTCCCCGGAAATTTCTTCCACGAGCAAGCTTTTCCTGGGATCACCTGGAACAAAGCCTGGACCGGTCTTGCCCCCTTTTTGCAAACCTTCGAAAGTGGTCAGGTCGAGCTTGCCTTTGAGCTTTCCGGGATGATGACAGCCATTGCAGCTCTTTTTGAAAATCGGAACGACATCGTTGAAATAACTGACGCTCTTGTTCTCGGCAGCGATGCTCGGGAGGACGGTCGCAACGGCGGCCAGCGCCAGTGCCAGCGGCGTCGCGTTTTTCCAGGGTAATGGTTTCTTCAAGGTCGTCAGGTTCATACAAAACCGAATGGGCAGCGGCGTTGAAATTAATTTCTGAACTTAATTGGTAGAGGCTGCTTTGACCGTTTCTTCCACGGGCTCGGGCGCGTTAACGCTCAATTTGATTTGCTCAGGTTGATATTTGAAATTGCGATCGTTAAACACTCCCTGGCCGCTCAAGGAGAGATTGAACTCTTTGCCAACGGGCGCCTTGTCCGTGGCCACCAGCTTGATCGACACCTCGCCACTTCCTTGTGGGATTTTTTCAACGCTCGCCGTGACGCCTTCCGGCACCCCGTCGAGTGTCAGCGCAATCTCGCCTTCAAATCCAGCGCGGCGATTCGCCCGCACCGCAAAGATCGCTTCCCGCGCCGCCGATTCGCTGGTGGGAGGCAATGCCGTCACTGTCACCCGTTTCAATGTTGTGGTCAGCACAAACGGCACGGGCGTGATCGTCATTGGAATCAACCGGCTGTATCCGACAACCGCTTGTCCATCGATTGACGCTTCCCCGCGCAGGTAAATTGGCCGCGTGCCCACTTCCGAATCCAGTTTCGCTTTCAACGTGAGTTTCGCCCGCGCTTCCTCCGGTTTCACGGTCACTGCTGGCAAATCAAAGCTCTTCGTGATCGGATCGCGTCCGGCAGAAAATCCTTCCACTGCAAGCTTGATTTCGCCCTGGAAACCCTCGCGACGTTGAACGACCACGTCGATGGTGGTGGATTGATTCTGCTCCACGGTCGAGGTGAGGGTGATTGGTTCCAAGGTAAAAGGCGCGGCCTCGAGAACGGCGAGGAATCCTTCCTTGACCCCGCGATCTCCGCCCGAAAGGGGTGTGGCAGGACGCGAGATCTTTTGTCCATTGAGCAACGTGTGAGCCACCAGCTTGAGAGGGAAAGTTCCCATCGGCGCTTCAGGAGTCGCCGAAATCACAATGGTTCCGTTGGCGGGACCGTCAGGTGTCAGGAGCAAAGCTTCACTAAAAAACCCTGAAGGCAAATCCTCCACCGTCACGCGCACGGTTTCGTTGAAACCGGTCAGGCGGGACAATTCACAACGAATGGGCACGTGGCCGCCCCGGAAAACGCGCGGCGTATCGGGAAAATATCGAACCGAAAAATCCGGCCGCGGCGGGCGGATGGTCAATCGATACGCGAAATTGTCGCCTTGTCGTTCGAGGAGATCTTCGACAATCGCGACGTATTCGCCTGCTTCCGCAAATTTTTGCTCGATGCGCGCATCGGCACCGGCCGCGTCATCATTCCGCTGCAGAACATTTCCCCGCGCATCGGTCAGGGTGAGCAAGGCATCGAGAGACGAACCGTAGCGATGAGCCACCACTTCCAGAATCAGCCTCTGGTCTTTGGCAACGGTGAACTTGAACGCGTCATAATCCTTTTCGCCTTGAATCCGTCCGTTGATCACGACCGGCACCGGCACGGCATCGGCCTGGTCGATGGCGGAGTTCGGTTCCTGTTCGCGCACGTTGGTCAGGTCACTCACTTCAAATGGAAATGGATTCGACAGCCCCATGGGCGTGTTGGCGCGAATATCCTGTCGCCCGATGGGGGCTTGATCAGCGACATGCAGGAGCACCTTGGACGCGGACAGGTTAGGACCTTTCAGTTCCAATTCGACATTTTGTCCGCGTTGACCGCCGAGCGGGAACACCGATTTGGCGAACGGGGTTTGCCCCGAAATCAACCGATACCGATAATCGCCGCCACCCTGATATTTAAAGTCGCGCACTTGCAGGACGTACTCCCCATCTTCGGGCACTTGGAAATCCAACATCGAATCGAGACCGATGGCGTCTTCATTGCGCGCCAGCTCCTGACCGTCCAATTTCAAAATGGCGAGGGACGAGTCCATTGGCGACCCAATGCGTGCCGCTGCGATTTCGAACACAAGGTGCTGTCCTTTTTTCGCGCTGAATTTGTAATGATCAACTTCCGCACTGCCATTGATGCGTCCGGTGATTACCGCCGGCAGCGGAATGGCAAACGGATTTTGCAACGATTTGCCGGACCCGTCTTCGATCAGTTCCGGCAGATGGGTCACGGTGAGATTGAGCGGATTTGAAACCCCCTGCGGAGTGGCGACGCGCACTTCGCGCGCGCTCAGCGAAGAGTCGGGCGCAATGGTCACCCGGGCCTGAATCGATTTCTCATCGCGTGGTTGGATGGCCGAAATGCCACCGGCACTCGACTCGACTTTAAGGGAAGGCTGGCCTGGAGGAAGGTTTGTAATCGTCACGCCGGGATCGCCGCTAACAATGAACCGGGCGACCGCCCCTAGATTTTCACCGGTGAATGTGACGTCGATCGTCGTGCCTCGTTGAATCCATTCTTGCGAGATGGAGTTGAGTTTTGGAATTGGCTGCGCCCAAAGCAGTGCGCTTGAAATGCACAAAACCAGCCAACGGATGCAATGGGGTAACGTCATGAGATGCAAATCGACACGAGGAACTCGTTCCATTGAAACTTCGAAAGTTCGCGTAACCGTGCTGAGTTCGCGAACGAGACCGGGCAATCTCGCTGGCGGCTGCCTCTGCAATGGAGACCAATACACGGCGGCATCATCCGAACAATGCCGGGATCGGCTCCGACTGCACGAGTTCGCGCGGTTGATTGAGATGATTGTAAACGATGGTATGCGGGTCGATGCCGAGCGCATGGTAAACCGTCGCCAAAATTTGCGTCGGATGCACTGGATCTTCCGCGGGCGAAGAGGCGGTGGCGTCGGATTTTCCGTACTGCGCGCCGCGGCGAATGCCCGCTCCGGCAATCAAACCCGTGTAACAATACGGCCAATGATCGCGGCCATCCGGCGAATTGCTGTTGCCTGAGGTGCTGACCCCTAATCGCGGTGACCGGCCAAATTCGCCCATGGCGATGATGAGCGTTTCCTTAAGCAAACCGCGTTGATCCATGTCTTCGATCAAGGCCGACAACGCGCTATCCAGTTTCGGACAATGAATATTGCGCAGCGGACCGAAATTCGCCGCGTGCGTGTCCCAGGCCGTGGTGTTCGGATCGCCATTGGCCACGGAAGGCCAATTCACCTGCACGAATCGCGTCCCCGCTTCAATCAGGCGCCGCGCCATCAGAACGCTTTGCCCAAAGGTGTGGCGGCCGTAGCGATCGCGGACCTTGTCCGGTTCCTTCGTCAAATCGAACGCTTCGCGTGCTCGGCCGGAAAGAATCAGGTCGAAAGCTTTTTGATAATAGCGATCGAGGGCGTAATTCTCGACGGCCTTTTCGATTTCCGGCATTGCGTCGTTCACTTTCTGGAGCAGCGTGCTGCGGCGTTGCAAACGATCTTTGCTCACATCTTTGCGGAGCGACAAATCATCCAGTTTCACCTCGGCGGCCGGATCTTGATAGAAGTAGTACGGATCGAACGCAGGCCCGAGAAATCCGGCGGTGCCTCCCTTGCCAATGACGTTGCTCTCCTGCAACGGGCGCGGGAGCATGACAAATGGCAGCATCGGAACCTCGGGCGGTTTCAATCGTGCGATTTGTGAACCGGCATGTGGAAAATCGTTCGGGGCGGGAGGTTCCAACTGGCCCGAAGGCGAAACGCGATCGGGCGTGTAACCGGTCATGAGCTGGTAAATGGCTGCGGTGTGGTTGAACAACCCCACCGGCGTGTAGCTGAGCGAGCGGATCAACGTGGCTTTATCCATTTGCTTCGCCAGGAGCGGCATGGTCTCGCTCAGCCAGATGCCAGGCACGTTGGATTTGATGGCCTTAAACTCTCCGCGGATATTCATGGGTGCATCCGGCTTCGGATCCCAAATATCGATGTGGCTCGGTCCGCCCTGGAGGAAAAGCAAAATCACATTTTTCGCCTGGCCCCAGCCCGCGCGCATTTTGTTGTCACCTGGCGGCGTGCTGGCCAAGGCTTGCAAACGGAGAATGTCGCCGAGCGTGACGCCGAGCAGCCCGGCGCCGCCGATGCGCATGAATTCACGCCGACTCACGCCTTCACATGTTCGTCCTGGGGTTCCGGGAATGGATAGCATAGGTGGTCCTCCTAATTACTGCGGTTTTGGTGTTTTTCCGGGTAGATACCGAGAATCGTTCCCACGGCCCATTGAATGAGATACAAAAAAGTAGAAAGAATGACGGCGGGCAAAGCCGAAAGCATGAGGGCGCTGCTGACTTGCTGAAGCCCCCTGCCCTCCGACGCCGCTAAAAGCCAGCCGCCAAGCATCATCGTGGCGGCAACCGCCAGAAGCGTCCACGAAATCCATCGGCAAAGTTTGACACTGATTGACATGGCTCACCTGTTGAACAAGAAAGCGGGGCTGTTGATGAGTGCCCAAGCCAGATCCTGGGCCACTTCGAGGCGGTTGGTGCTCACCGAGAAATCCACCGCCGCCACCTCTTTTTCCGTTGGCAACCGGCTCAGGCACGCCAGGTAAATCTCCTCGACGAGCTTTTGATTTTCGTTTTCCTTCTCGACGAGTTTTTTGAGGCGGTTATCCGGCGCGCCCACCGCTTCGCCAATGGCCGGGCCATTGATCAGGTTCATCGCATGAGAAAGGGTGACATTGCTGGTGCGTTCGCATTCGCAGGCCGATTGACGTTTGGGCCTCCCGAACAAAGTCAGGAAATCGTTGCCCATCCCCGCTCCATCGGGGAGCTCTACCGCCCGCAAACCTTGGGGCAATCCTGGAAAAGTCGGGCGATGGCCAGTGGCCACGGCGATCGCATCCAGCAATTGTTCCGCGCTCAATCGGCGCGGGGTCGCATGCGAGAAATTAACCGAGTCATCTTCGTTCCACTTGTTTTTCTGAATCGAGAGCTGGTAGGTGCGAGACAGGCAAATCGTCCGCATCAGTTTTTTCATGTCCCATCCGCCATTAACAAAATCTTCGGTCAACGCTTCGAGAAGTGGGGCGTTGCTCGGGGGATTGCTGGCACGGATGTCATCGACCGGCTCGATGATGCCGCGGCCGAAAAAGTAACTCCAAATGCGATTGGCGGCGGATTTGGCAAAAAGCGGATTCTCTTTCGAGGTGAGCCATTCGACGAAAGCGTCGCGGCCGTCCTCCCCAAGCTCGACCGGTTGCGCTTTGCCGAAGGGGACTTGCGCTTTGACCGGCGCATCGGTTTTGGGATGTTTGATATCGGTGCGGTTGTAATTGCGGAAAACCACTTCTTCCCCGGTGACGGTCATGTTATCGCCGGTATTGCTGCGGATGACTTCTTTGCCGAGCGTACCGCGTTTGATGGCCACTTGCGCGAAGTAAGCGCCAAACTCGTAATATTGATTTTGGGTCCAGCGCTCGAACGGATGATCGTGGCATTTGTTGCAATTGAATCGCGTGCCGAGAAACGTTTGGCTGACATCCTCCGTGATCTTGCCCGGCTCGCGTAACGCGCAGAAATAAAGGACCGCCGGATTCTGATACGAGCTGCCCTGGGCGGTTAACAGATCTTTGACGAATTGGTTGTATGGCTTGTTTTGCGCGATGGCCCGCCGAATGTAATCGCGATAAAGCCAAACCGCTTTCTTGCCCAGCACTTCGCTGTTGCACTGCAGCAGGTCGGCCCATTTGTTGGCCCAAAATTC
>JBFMDG010000225.1:0-10113 GCA_040754135.1 Verrucomicrobiota bacterium | reverse complement strand
GAGGCGCTCCACAGCGGCTATTCGTCTCCGGTGGGAATGTCCTTGCAGATGCTTTTGACGGCGCATTGGAAGTGAGCGACGACGGTGGCCAAACTTTCCGGGTGGTTTTAAGGCAACCGTTCGTAATGGACGTTGCCCAACTGCCAAATTCCCCCTCAACTCTTTTGGCGGCGGCGGGCGGGCATTACCTCCAAGGAGTGAATCAGGCCGCGGGGATTTACCGTTCGATAGACAATGGGGAAACCTGGGAACGTCTGCCTTTGGAGATGCCGCACAACGGTCTGCTCACCTTGGCTGCGCCAAGTTGGGATCCCCAGCGCCTGTTCGTGGGCACACGTGGGGATGGCTTGTTTTCTCAACGCTTGCCACCCACTCCCGAAATGGGAATCCGGCTGTCGATCCGAAGAATAACAGCAGGCGTCGAGATTTCCTGGACCGGCCCGGACACGGGAGCGGTCCTTGAATCCGCCGATCATGTGGATGCGGCCGCGACTTGGGCCCCGCTGGATCTGACCGTGATCACTCGGGACAACACGAATCTCGTCGTGGCGCCACTAAGCGAACAAAGCCAATACTTTCGTTTGCGTTGAGAGTCATCTGTTCCCGGATCATACGGAGCAGAACCAGAAAAAAACGCGACCAAAATCCCGAAAAACTGTGGATTAAAAAATGGTGGGTCGGCAGGGATTCGAACCCTGGACCAACGGCTTAAAAGGCCGCTGCTCTACCACTGAGCTACCAACCCACACACACGAAATCCCGGGCCGCGGAATTGGCCCGGATTCAGAGCGGCAAAACCTAATCGACACCCCCATCCTCTGCAAGAATTTTTCTGGCCAGTCCCGAATGCCGTCAAATCGCCCTCGAAGGATCGTGAATTTCTCCGGTAGCGCTGCCGGACCGATCTCCGAGCACGGCGCCATCATGTAGCGCAGATCGACTGCAAGCGGGCTAAACTTGAATCAACTTCAATTCCGCAGCGCGACTATGGCCGATGGACCATGACTCGTAAAAATAACTGCCGGGTTGTCCCTGCTTGAACGCCCCAGCTTTCCAGAGCCAATCCATGACGAACCGATTGAGTCGTCAATAATTGCGCCGGAAACCAGTTCACCAGATCCACCGAAGTTTCCACCATCACTCGCACGTCGCCCGCCAGCTGATTGCGCGGGACATTCACCGAAAAAACACCAGAGCCATCGAGTCGAGTTTCCAGACCGTCAATCCCGGATGCCGGATCGGTATCGCTGGTTCCCAACGCGTATTCCACAATGGCCGGGAGTCCATCATTGTCCGCATCGAGATTCGGTTCGCCGCTGAAGCGAGTGAAATCCACTCCGCCCGGCGTGCCATTGGTTCGCGCGCTCGCGAGCCAGGCGGCTGGTTGATTCATGCCAAGCTCCGGATGCGCCATTACCAACGTGTAGCCCTGGCCATCGACGCCGCCTGGCCATGGAGGAGCGTCGGAATAAGCCACACTCGCCAGCACCGCGTTCGAGGCCGTCACCAGCGTGATGGTTTCACCGTCATTCGCCAGATTACCCGAGTAAATGCCGGCCACGAGCGTGCTCAATTCATAGCGCCGTTGGAACCGGAACAAATCGTTCACGAGGAGCAATCGCTGCCCCGCCGCCAGCAAAACATCGCGGTTATTCGGGAATGCGTAGCTGATGCCTTCGACAAATTTTGCGCCACGCAAATTGATGGCGCGTCCGGACGCGTTGAGCAGTTCCACAAACTCCGTTCCATCGTCGCCCGCCGGGTTGAAATTCAATTCTGAAATCATCACTTCGCCAGGAGTGACCGCGCTGGGGCCAATCTGAAAAAACGCTTCATTCAACGCGGACCATTGGCTTCCATTCCTGGCGCGGGATTTCAATACGGTGTTTTGCGTCAGCACCGGCAACGATGTTCCTCCACCGGCGCTGGTGTGCACCAGAATTAATTCCAGATCAAAGCTCGCGTCCGTGGTGGTGGGCGTCGCCTGATGCAACTCCACCGCGATGAGATTCTGGCCGGCTTGCAGGAGGGTGAGCGGCAAAGCAATGTCGTTAAACCCCTGGCCGTCATCTCCCGAAGGATCGCCCGGTGTCGAACCGGTGGCCACGCCCGCTCGCATGGAACTGCGCGCCGCTTCGTATCCATTGAGATACACGATGGCGCCATCATCCCGCAGCAGCCGCAGCTTTAACGCCGTGGCGCTGGACAGATCGTTCACTTGAAAGCGATGACGGAAATAGGAAGTCACCCATTTGCGGTTGGGATCGTTCCCGAAAGGAAGCGGTGTTTCTTCGTCTTGTTCGCCGTAGCCAAATTGCGCTCGATTTTCTTTCCACGCAGCGTCGTTGAACTGCGGATGCTTCCAGTTGGCCGCCGACCAGCTCGGGTGTCCTTCCACAATGTCACTGGGTCCCAACCCTGTGGCATCGGTGAACCAACGCCAAAACGCTCCCGCGGGCACGAGGATTTCGGAACGGCCGCCGGTTTCATAAAGGATGGCGGATGGCGAAACACCACCGCCCGGCAGGCGCGGATCTGAACCGTCGAGTGTGAACAGAATCTGAGCCTGCACCGGCGCGAGAAATCGCACTTCAAACCCGGACGTCACAATACCCCCCTGTTGATTTAAAACAGGGGCATCGAGCGACGGATAAAAGCCGGCATTGCGAAATTGCGAGAGCGCTTCGCTCGATCGCCGCGGCAGCCACGCGGTCAACGCAGAGTCGCGCCGTGATGCCCATACCGCTGGTGTGAGATAATTCCAGCGCGCTGATTCGGCGATGAAAGCGCGTTGAATCTCCTGGCAGCGCTGCGAAAGGCGCTGCTGCGTTTGGGCCACCGACAAGGCGCCGCCATTAAAAAACGCTTTGTAAATGCGATCGGCGAGGAGCGTGCGGTAATCCGAATTTGCCTCTTTGTACAGCATCGAAAACAAACTGCCGGGACCATCGCCTGCCGCGCGGCCCGGAGCCCCGCGCCCCGTTCGATCGCCGGCCGCGCAATACCACGGTCCGCAAAAATAACCGTCCGCATCATTCAAATAAAACTTGAAGCCGCTGCCCGGAACCGTCGGGCCGACACACCGATATTCATCTTCCGCGCCGCCGAACATCCACATCAGCATGTAATCTGCAAACTGAGGCACATCGAGCCAGGAATGGACCTCGGCATACCGGTCTCGCAACGACTTGACCAAAGCCCAGGTGCTGCCATCGCCATCGTAAGGCGTGCCCGGCTCAGCCCAGCCGCCGACATTCCAATTCCCATTGATCGATTCATAATTGGTGCGCGCGCCGCCCAGGTAACTTTCGTGCATGGCCGCGCCCCAACGTTCGCGCAGGTGGTACAAGCCCCAGTACGTTCCGTTATGGTAAAGGTGCACGAACCGTCCATGCGGATTCATCTGCCCCATATCGAGCATGGTGTCGTCGGCAAAAATATTCGACATGTAAAAGCCGCGTTGTTCCATGTCATGGGAACCGCCGCGCAATTCGAGTTGATCGAATTCATCCACCGCCGTCAGTCCGCGATCGAATCCGGCGAAGAGCGGGTATTTGAATTTTGTCGCGCCATAATCGCTGCGGAAATAGAGCCGAAAATTCTTTTTGGCAAAATCGGTAAAAGCGCCTCCAAAGTGCCGCACGCCGCAATCCTCCTGCACTCCCGGTTGACCGGCTGGATCGAGCCATTCGACCGAAGCCTTGACTTCACTCGTGCCGTTGATGGTCGCGGGCGTGACGATCGACATGCTCGGCACCTCTTTGAGGCCGTCGCGAATCTGCGTCGAGTAGGGAGGCGTCTGCGTGATGGTCGTGCGCATCACCGAGGAGGCGATGACATCGCTCAAAAAAACATAAGTGTGCGTATCGACATCGGTTTGTGCCCAGCCCTCCTTGAAGGCCGCGGCACGGAGCACCGTCGTTTTGGAAATCGTGATCGGCGCGGTGTAGAGCAACCCTTGATTGGCTCTCGGCTCGGTTCGATTCGTGGTGTAGCGGATGACTGCGTCGCGCGTGGCGGAGGAAATCGCCACCGTGAATGGCGCATCGTAAAACCCGCGATCGACGCTGAATTTCGTGTCGGCCACAATGCCGGCGTAAGCGACTCCATTGGTGGTGTGCGGTGTCGCCGGACGGAAAAAGCCCACATTTCCATTCGTGCTCAAGCCGTAACTGATGTTGGGTCGTTGCCCGGGAAAAGTGGCCACGATCGGGTAATTGGTTGGAAATTGTTGCAGGATGGAAGCGCCTCCTTTGTCCACCAACGCGAGGTAATCGCCGCCGGCGCCGATGCGAAAATTGGTGTGCAATTCGGCCGTCGGTTCGCGGCGATTTTTCCCCGAGGCAAACACGAGCAGAAATCCGCGCGGCGGAATGCGCGCGGCGGGGAACTGCCAGCGCGTGCGATCGGCCGGGTTATCCGTGAGGTAATAGCCGCTCAGGTTTAGATAGTACGGGTTGGGATTGCGCAGCTCGATCCAGTCCGACGAGTCGCCATCTTCATCGCGAAGATTGCCGGCGTTATCGGCAAGGAATTCGGTCAACTGGGGCGGCGCGAGCGTGACATTCACCCCGATGGGCAATGTGGCCGTGACCGTTCCCATCTCGTTGCTCGCGGTGAGTGTGTAAATCGTGGACGAGGTCGGCCGCACCGTGATCGTCCCATTGGTCGGCGGCACAGGCCCAATGCCCGGCGAAATGCTCGCCGCCAACGCGCGGGTGATGTCCCACCGCAACGTCGTGCTCTCGCCTGTGGCAATGGTGTCAGCGTCGGCGTTAAAGAATCGGATGGTTGGTCCCACGCCGCCGTAAACTTCAATCTCGGCAAGTTGGGGATTGTAGGCGCCGCTGCTGTTATTGACGATGCGGATGAAGCGCCCGGCGAAAGTGCCATCGGGATCTTCTTTGGATGTGATGATATCGATGCCGGAGGTGCCGGAGTTAGAACCGTCGGCACGGATTTGAGCGGTCCAGTTGAGCGCACCGGTCTCGCCGCCTTGATCGTCATACACCTCAACCAAAAACCGCGTCAATCGTTCCGGGCAACAACCATCGGCCCGATTGCGCAGTAGAATGCGATCGAGCACATGGACGCGTCCCAGATCGACCTCGTAATAAAATCCAAGCGTGCCGGCGGCTGCGAGCGGGTGCGTGAACGTGTTCGGATCACCGTCGGTGAGCGAGTCGGGAACGAAGCTGCCCCAGTTGGGTCCGGAGGAATCGACCGGTTTGTTGAGGGCGAGGTTGGGTGCGGGTGTTTCCTGGGCCGGGGCCGCGGATGTGAACCCACACATCAGAAGGATAATCGCGATGGAATGGATGCGCGCTGGCCGGCGGAAAATCATGCAACGCGCCAGATCATAGAGAGGCCGCGAAAACAAGCCAGACCAATTCAGGATCAACCGAATAACCGAATCAAAGACGCGGCGACTTACAAATATTCTGGATTTTTTGTCATTGAGATTTTCAGATGCCCGCATGCAAGCGATCTGCCCATGGGTTCAGAATCTTTTTCTTCAAGTCAACGATCGGTTGCGCATGGCGCGAACTTCCCTTCGCGCCGCAGTGCTCCGGGGGAGTGCGGCGTTTCTGGCGGGCTTTTCATTGTGGAACTGGATCTGCGAAAGGCGCAATCCCGGCTTTGATGCAAACGAGTGGTGGATCCTGTTTCCTGGAGCGCCCGTTTTATGGGCGAATCTCGGGATGCTCATCGCTTCCGTGTTGCTGGCGGGATTTGCCGTTTGGCCTCGATCGGGCCGAATTCGCCGCACCTTCACCCTGGCTTTCACGGGATTGCTTTTGCTTTGCACGACTTGGAATGGAATTCAGTTTTACTCATTGCAATTTTCGGGAGCGATTCGGGCTGGATTGCCCATGCCCCTTTCGTTTTTATTCAGCCTCCTGCTGTTCCTGGTTGTGTGGGAGCTGGCTCGCAGTAAGCCCGCGAAATTCAAGCGGTGCGAAGCGATCATGAGTGCGGGCGTGGCGCTGGCGTGGCTGGGACTCTTTCCGCTGCTCCAGATGCTTTTCTTTGGCTACACCGATTATCGGCGCCGCGCAGATGTGGTCGTGGTTTTGGGCGCGAGAGTTTATGCGGACGGACAATTGTCGGATGCGCTGGCGGATCGGGTCCGCACCGGATGCGAACTGTACCGGCAAGGGCTGGCGCGGAAAGTCATCTTTTCCGGCGGGCCAGGCGATGGCGCCATTCACGAGACGGAAGCGATGCGGTCCGCCGCCTTGAAACTTGGGGTGGCAGCGGAGGATATTCTGCTCGATCGCGAAGGTTTGAACACGCGAAAGACAGTTGAGAATACGGGTTTGATTTTTGCGCAGCAACGTTGGCGGCGCGTTTTGGTGGTCAGTCACTTCTATCATTTGCCTCGTGTGAAACTGGACTATCGACGAGCAGGTTGGGAAGTGTACACGGTGCCCGCGCGGGAGAGTTATTTGTTGCGGCAAATGCCGTGGTTTATGGCCCGGGAAGTTGCGGCCTGGTGGGCTTATTATTTCCGGAGCCCATCCGGAGAGGCCGGCCGGCGCGCATGAAACTCTTGGCGAGTTCGATGCGTTGAGCGAGGGAATGACGTGTGATGAAACCATCTTCGGCTCTCATCCGCCGCGTTTTTTTGATCTCCGACTCGTCCGATGAGGTGTTCTAAATCGAAGCCCGGCGGAGCTCGACCCAAAATCGGCTGCCCTGGCCGGTTTCGGATTCCACTCCCACTCGGCCGCCCATGCGCTCGACCACTTTGCGCACAATGGCCAGGCCGATGCCGGTGCCTTCGTATTCGTTGTCCAGTTTTTGAAACATCCCAAATAACCGCGGCCGTGCGTGCGGCGGTATGCCAATCCCATTGTCCGAAACCCAAATGCGGATGAAGCCGTCCGCGCAAGATTCCGCGCAGACCTTGACTCTTGGTTTCACACCGGGCGCTACGAACTTCACGGCATTTCCGAGCAGATTCGAAAAACATTGCGTCAGGAGCGATTCATTGCCCAGCACCACCGGCAAATCGTTGCAGAGATCGATGTCGGCATGTTCCGCATGAAAATTCGGATAGGTTTCAATGATGCCGCGGACCAGTTTGGAAAGATCGACCGGCTCCATGGGAAGTTCCTGCAAGACCGCTTTGCTGTAACTCAAAGCATCTTGAATGAGCTTATCGAGACGGCGCGCCGCGGTGAGAATCCGGCGGCAGTAATCCTGGGCTTCCGGTGAAGCCTTCGGATCGGAGAACTGTTCGAGCAAAAGTTGCGCAAAGGCTGCCATGGCCCGGAGCGGCGCCCGCATATCATGCGTAATGGCATACGAGACCTGTTGGAGCTCGCCGATCATTTCGCGCAAACGCGCGGTCCGTTCCTCGACGGTTTTTTCGAGCGTTTCCTCGGCGCGTTTTTGGTCATCGATATCGGTGCAAGTGCCGAACCATTTGACCAATTCACCGCGTTCGTTGCGCACAGGAAGCGCGCGTCCCATGAACCAGCGGTAGCCGCCCTGGGAACGATCCTTGAACCGGTATTCGATGGCGAATGGCCGGGCGTCGCGGATGCAACCGAAATAAGTGTCGATGCAGCGCTGACGATCTTCCGGATGAAGAATTGGTTCCCAACTTGATTGTCCGAATTGGCCGCGCGGGAAACCGGTGAATTCATACCAGCGTTCGTTGTAATAATCGATGAAGCCATCGGGCCGCGCGGTCCAGACCATCTGCGGCATGGCATCGGCGATTTGCCGGAATTGCTGTTCGCTTTCGCGCAAAGCCTGCTCCGCCCTTTTCCGTTCCGTGATATCGCTGTCCGTGCCGATCATGCGAACCGGCCGGCCATCGGCATCCCACTCGACCACTTTGCCGCGATCGAGGTTCCAGCGGTATTCGCCGCTTTTTTTGCGCAAGCGGTTTTCGTAGGCATACACGGGAGTGCGTCCCGCAAAATGGTCTTCGAGCGCCTGGCGCAATCCCGGCATATCTTCGGGATGAACGATGCTTTCCCAGAAACTGACATGCGCAGGCACTTCTTCGGGCGTGTAGCCGAGCGATTCCATCCAACGCGGACTATAACTCACCTGTCCGGTCTTGATGTTCCACTCCCATAATCCTTCGCTGCTGGCTTCGAGGGCGTAGGCGAGCCGCCGTTCGCTGTCGCGCAGCGCCTCCTCGATCTGTTTGCGTTCGGTGATGTCCATGCAAACACCCGTCAGTTTCTGTTTCCCATCCGCTCCTCGCACAAAACGACCAAACGCCTCAAGCCATCGCAAGGCGCCATCGGGCCGGTTCATGCGATAGATCACGTGATAGTCGCGGCCCGAGCGCAAGACCTCCTGAATTTGACTGACCACGGCATCGAGATCTTCCGGGTGAATGTCGCGCTTGAAATCATCAAACCCACCGCCAAAAGTGCCCGGCGCCAGACCGTGAATCTGTTCGAGGCCAGGCGACCAAACCACTTTTCCGGAAGCGATGTCCCATTCCCAGGCGCCCATTTGGCCGGCCTCGAGGGCGTGCTGCAGGCGCTGCTCGCTTTCCCGCAGCGCTTCCTCGGCGCGTTTGCGTTCGGTGATATCCACAAACGCGGCAACCGAGCCGTACAACGCTCCGGTGGCATCGCGCAAAGGAGTGGCATTGCCGAGCAGAAAGCGCGACACGCCGTCCGCGAACCGGACTTCCTCCTCGAAATTGCGCACCTCCTCTCCACGCGCCGCGCGTTGCACTGGCAATTCCTCCGGCTTGAGCACTCGGCCATCGCAACGCACTTCAAAGTTTGTCGGACGTTCCCCCTCGGGCGCGGAAAGCGATGGATTCGTCTGCTTGGGCAATCGAAGGAACTCGAAGGAAACTCGATTGCCCGCGATGACGCGGCAGTCCGGGTCGCGGGCGATCCAGATGACCGCGGGCACCGCTTCCATAATCGCTTGCAATTCGGCGGCGCGCGCTCGTTCCCGGGCCTCACTCTCGCGCAAAACCTCCGCGATCTGTTTTTGATCAGTCACATCGATGCACGAACCGATGTAGCCCATGAATTCGTTTTTCGCGTTGTTGAGCGGAACGCCATGATCGAGAATCCAGCGCCAGGCTCCGTCCTGCCGGCGCAAACGATACTCCATGCTGAACGGTTGCCGTTGCGCAAACGCGTTATCACAAGTTTGCAAACAGCCAGGCAAATCGTCCGGATGCACACTTTCCGTCCAGCCGGTGCCCAACTCCTGTTCCATTGTGCGTCCGGTAAATTCGAGCCAACGGCGATTGAACCAGGTGCAGCGCTTGTCTGGGCCGTTGACCCAGATCATCACAGGCGCTCCGTCGGCCATGGCTCGAAAACGTTCTTCCCGCTCGCGCAGGGTTGCTTCGGCTTTTTTGCGTTCTGAGAAATCGCGGAAAACAACCACCATTCCAAACAGCCGGCTCGCGCTGTCGCGAATCGGCGCGGCGCTATGGTCAATCGGTGTCTCGACTCCAGTTCGGCTGATCAGCAAAGTAGGATCGGCCAGTGCGCTGACCGTTCCGAGCCGCAAAACTTTTTCCGCCGGATCTTCGATCGGTTCGCGAGTCGTTTCATCGATAATTCGAAAAATGGGGCCGAGGGGTTGCCCGATGGCTTCGGCGGCCTTCCAGCCCGTCAACCTTTCCGCTTCGCCATTCAGGAAAACGATGCGCTGATCCAATCCGGCAACAATGACGGCGTCGCCGATGCTTGCCAGCGTGGTGACGAGCATTTCTTTTTGATTGCTGAGTTCTTCGCGGGCGGCCATGGCTTGCGCGTTCGCCCGATGCATGGCTTCGATCGCGCCGGTCAGGCAAATGGAAACCAGGCAAAAGATCCCGAGCGCAGACCATTGGCTGAGATCACCGATCAGCAGCGAGTTGCGGGGCTCGATAAAAAACCAATCCGCCGCCAAGGCGCTGAGCAGGATCGCCATCACCGCCGGCCCGAGCCGGCCGTACCAGGCCGCAAATACAACCGCCGGAAAGAAAAAGATAAACGGAAAGGAGGTTGGGCCCCACACCGGGATGAGGGCGACCCGCACAGCGCAAGCCACGGCAACAGCACCCAACGCCGCGCCATAACGCATCAGCCAACTGCGCCAGCCACTGCGTTGTGGGGCGGCCTGAAG
>JBFMDG010000224.1:0-10114 GCA_040754135.1 Verrucomicrobiota bacterium | reverse complement strand
CTTCGTTCCATTCGAAAAGTGCGCCTTCGTCAAAAAGTGCCGCGGAAATCCTTTCCCCGTTAATCCCAATGCGGTAAGGGCCATCGACTCCCAGATTTATGCCGGCAAGTTTCCACCCAGTGCCATCGTCAATGAATAACCCGCCGCCGGAATCGCCCACCGACAGATGCACTTCGGTGGCTCCTGCGTTGGCGTTGAATTCGCACTGCAACAAGTCGCCAGAGCGCGAATTGGTTTCGATGACCGGGACGATGCGCGTGACTTGATTCTCGCCCCATCGTTTCCGGTGGTCGGCGACACCCCATAGCCAGCCCTTGAGTTGTGGTCCGATGGGGGTTTCGACGATGATTTCAGGACCGCGGCGAGTGCCGCGTCCGAACACGACGACGCGCCGGCCGGTTTCATCCTCCTTCTCGTAGAGCGAGGCAAAACGCGGGAAGGAACCGCCGACTTTCCAAAGGCGCAGATCCGCTTGAGGGCAATCGAAAAAAGCGATGGTGGTGTAGGCCCGGCCATCGAAGAGGAAGGCATCGCCGATTTGACCTGCGGTGTGACGCGCCGCGAGGAAGTAATGGGGAGCGATGGGAGTGGCCAGGACAGATCCCCAGTTGCCTTGCAGATCCCATCCGCTGCCGGCCAGTTCACCTTCGGGAGCGGAAGTGTTGAACTCGGGATCGTCTGTTGAATAAAAAATGAGGCCAGAACTCGAACTGGCCAGGCCAAGCAAGAAACAGAGGACGGCTGGGCGGATGATCACCGCCCAAAGTAATCGAGCCCATTTTCCAGCGCAACAGGCCGATGGCAATGTGGCAATGTGCCGGTGGTGCCGCGCCTTGGCTCGCAGTGGGCGGCAAGTGGCGCGGCTGCGCGCCAAAATGCTTTTTGCGCGGCGCGGATCGGGCGTGATAGATTCGGCATCATTTATGGCCGATATCCTTGTTAGCACACTGAACGCGAAGTTCATTCACTCCGCGTTTGGCTTGCGTTATTTGATGGCCAATCTGGGAACGCTGCAATCGCAGGCCCGCCTCATCGAATTCGACATTCATCAAAAGCCGCTCGATATCGTCGAAGTGCTCCTGCAAGAGAACCCGCGCATTGTGGGTTTGGGGGTTTACATCTGGAACGTAACTGAAACCACCGCGGTGGTGGCCGCGTTGAAACGCGTGCGTCCGGATATTCGGGTGATCATTGGCGGGCCTGAAGTAAGTTTCGAAATCGAGTCGCAGGAGATCGTCCGGTTGGCCGATTACGTCATCACTGGCGAAGCCGATTTGAAGTTTGCCGAAGTTTGTCAGGCCATTCTCAGCGGAAATCCACCTGCGGCAAAAGTGATTCCTGCCGAACTGCCCGATTTGGCCCGGCTCAAGTTGCCATACTCGTTTTACGATGAACGCGACGTTGCGCATCGCATTATTTATGTGGAAGCCTCGCGCGGATGTCCTTTCACGTGTGAATTCTGCCTTTCCTCTCTCGACATTCCTGTGCGCCAATTTCCCCTGGCGCCGTTGTTGGAGCAATTGCAAAGCCTGCTCGATCGCGGGGTGACGCAGTTCAAGTTTGTCGATCGCACATTCAATCTGAACCTTCAGACGAGCCGGGCGATTTTGGAATTTTTTCAGGAGCGTTATCGCCCCGGTCTTTTCGTTCACTTCGAGATGATTCCAGATCGCTTACCGGAAGCGTTGCGCGCGATCATTGCGCGCTTTCCGCCAGGTGCTTTGCAATTTGAAGTTGGCATACAAACGTTCGATGAAGCCGTTTCGCGCAACATCAGCCGGCGCCAGGATTATACGAGGCTGGCTGACAACTTCCGCTTTTTGCGCGAGCAATCCGGGGTGCATATCCATGCCGATCTGATCGTCGGGTTGCCCGGCGAATCGGTCGAGAGTTTCGCAGCTGGTTTTGACCGGCTGGTGAATCTGCGTCCTCAAGAAATCCAGGTGGGGATTTTGAAGCGATTGCGCGGCACGCCTATTGTCCGCCACGATCTCGATTGGGAGATGATCTACAACAGTCAACCTCCGTACGAAATTCTGCAGAACAAGCTGATCGATTACGCCACGATGCAACAGTTGCGCCGGTTCTCGCGACATTGGGATCTGATCGCGAACAGCGGGAATTTTCTTGAGACTGCACCGTTGATCTGGAAGGAGGAGCGCTCCGCTTTTGGCGCGTTTTTGAGATGGAGCGAATGGTTGTTTGGGCGGACTGGGCGGACGCATGGCATCGCTCTGGTGCAACTCGCGGCATATTTGTTCGAGTATTTGACCACCGAGAAAAAACTTGATCCCAAGCTGGTTGCGAGTTCGTTGTCGAGAGATTACGCGAGAGGCGGTCGCAGCGATGTTCCGATCTTTCTCAGGCCGCACGTTTGTGGCGATCGAACCGCAAAGGCCGCGAGAAAGGACTTCCCGAAACGTCAGGCGCGGCATTTGGCGAGCGTCGTCGAATCGCGCTCTGCTGGGGCGAAAGTGGGACACGAGATCGGGCCGTGACTTGGTGATGCGTGCGAAAAGCTCGCGAATGATTGGCCGGTTTTTGCGAGTGTGTTTCGGTTTCAAAACACGTCTGCCGCCGCTGAACAGAGTCTGGCGGGCCTTTTCGGGGAGCCGCGGCCCAAGCTGAGGAGGTCCCTCACTGGCAACAGTTTAGGACTGTGATGACCTGCCGGGTTTTCCCAGTTGACGGCTCGGTTGAACCACCCGTAAGCTAGAGAGGTGATGAGCGCAGGGGATTGAGCAACACCAGATTTTTTATGGCCGAAGGTTATTGCGTAAAGTGCAAAGCTAAAAAAGAGATCGCGGACGCCGTTGAGGAAATCATGAAAAACGGGCGCAAAGCCATTAAAGGCAAATGCCCGACATGCGGCACCGTGATGTTCAAAATTCTTGGAGGAAAAGCTGTCCCTGCGCCCGCGGCTCCGTCCGAGCCGCCACCGGCCCCTCCGGCCTGATTCGGTTTCTAACTTTTCGATTTCTATGTCGCAACAACTTGCTTACGTCATTATCACACCCTATTCGCTTCATAAATCCCGGACTGGTGGAATTTTAGCCCGGCTGATCACGCGTTCCGGAATGGATCTGGTGGCCGCTCGCATGTTCGCTCCCAGCCAGGAACTGGTGAACGAATATTCTCAAGCCATCGTCTCCGCCAACGATCCTCAAGATCGCCATATCCAGGAACTCATCCGCGATTATATCCTCGAAAAACTTTCGCCCGATCCGAAAACCGGCCGCCGCCGGCGCGTCATGATGCTGGTGTTTCGCGGCGAAGACGCCGTGCGCCGCGTGCGCGGAGTCGTCGGCAATATCAGTCCGCATCGTCGCGGTGGCGAAACGATTCGCGATACTTATGGCGACTTGATCCTCGATGACCATGGAAATGTGAAATACTTCGAGCCAGCCGTGCTGGCTCCGCCCAATGCCGAAGAAGCGGAACTGAAATTGAAGCTCTGGGCCCGTTATTCTGACTCAGACGGTGGCGTTGTGGACAACACCATCGCCTATAACGAAGGAGAAGTGCCCCAGCGCACCTTGGTTTTGATCAAGCCGGAAAATTTTCGGTTTCCCACCGGCCGCCCCGGCAACATGATCGACTTCTTTTCCCGCACCGGACTTTACATCGTCGGCATCAAAGTGCACCGCATGAGTGTCGCCCAGGCCATGGAGTTTTACGGTCCAGTTCGCGACATCCTGCGCAGCAAATTGACCGATATCGTCGCCGCTCGAGCCAAAGGCATTCTCGAAAAGGAGATCGGATTCACTGTGCCCGCCGCCGAAGAAAAACAGCTCGGACAGATTCTCGGACCGCTTTACGGCGACAATCAGTTCGATAACATCATCAAGTTCATGGCTGGACGCACTCCGGGCGAATGCGATGAAGCTTTGCGGAACCAGCCCGGCACCGAAAAATGCATCGCCCTGGTTTATGAAGGACCCGAGGCCGTCCGCAAAATCCGCGACGTGCTCGGCCCCACCGATCCCTCCAAAGCGCCTCCAGGATCGATCCGCCGCGAATTTGGCCAGACCATTATGGTCAATGCCGCCCATGCCAGCGATTCGGAGGAGAACGCCATGCGCGAAATGAAAATTGTCAACGTGGCTGAAAACACCCTCAAACGCACCGTCGAAGAGTTTTACAGCGCCTGAGGTCCTGAGGTCATCCCAAAATCCGGTCCGGCAATTCCTTGATCGGCCTTGATTGACCGGCCGCTTCGTCTGCGAATTCGCCGCGATCCGTTTTGCCTGAGGCAGATTCTTTAGAGCATCATGCTGAACTCGGCCCAATGGCGAAGCTCGCCGGCTCAGAAAATGTGATGGGGCTCCGATCTCTTAAGCTAAGGAAACGAATTCCTTCATCGCCCGAGGATTTCTGGCTGCGTCCAGCATTCTGAGAATCGTCCTCGTTTCGCGCCGGTCAATAAGGGCTTTGCCGGCCTCGAAGAAGTCGAGAATGGCCGCCAGGGTGTTTTCAAAAATCTTTCCGACTTCCACTTCGATGAACCTGCTTTCCTTGGACGTGGTCACGTTTGCCGCAAAATTCGTGTTGCTTTGCGTGTAAACATTCACGACCGCGGTCCGTTCGCCGGTGAAATTGATCAGCAATTGGGAGCGATGCGACGGGCCGCGCCGCATCAGATGAGTTGCCTCCGGGCCCATGACGCTGATCAAAAGTTCCACCGGATGAATGGCATATTCCCCGAAAGAACTGCCATTGCCCCAGGTGACCATGTGTTCGATCGTTGCCGGCGCCAGTTTCTTAACTTGTTCCTGAATGTTGGTGTAGCGCAACGCCGAGCTGGTTTGCATCGCCGCGCCATGTTCATCCGCGAGCGCGAATATTTTCTCTCCGGTGCTCAGGTCGGGCGCGAAAGTTTTGTCCACGTAAGTCGGTTTTTTGAATGGCAGAACACTGCGGCACAAATCCAAATGCGTTTCGGGCGTTGAGGGCGCCAGCACCATGAAGAAGTCCACGGCGTCGTTCAAAGCCGCTGCAGTGTCGAACCACGGCACCTGATTCTTTTCCGCCCAGGCCCGGCTCTCGGCCGCTTTCAGGCCGGTGGCCCCGCTCACTTCAAACCCGCGTTGCTTCAAAGGCCCGCGCATCGCCTGCAAGAAAACATTCGCGTGATAATTGTTCAGGTTGTCATCGACAAATCCAATGCGGCGACGCCTGCTGGCCGCGGGTTGCTGCGCCGATGCATTCCATGCCGCAGCCGATGCCAAAGCGGTTGCGCCAATCTTCAGAAAGTTGCGCCGGCGCATTTGGCTATTGGGACGAGACAAATTTTGTTCATTCATAGTTCAACAGTTCGGCTGGCGGGCAAGTTGCCTGAAATTTGAGTGACCGCCAAGCGTTCGTTCGCCATTCGAGGACAATGGCGCGGCGTGAGAAAGGTCGATTGCCGATTGCCACTATTCCGGCCAGCGGTTACAAGGTGGGCCCATGTTGTTTCTTTTCCACCGACGCATTTTGTTCACGTGGTTTTGGTGTCTTGCCGTGCTGCTGCCGTCCGCCTCGGCCGCCAACGATCGACATGTGGTGTTGATCACCATCGACGGGTTTGCGGCCTATTACCTGAAAGATCCTCAAGCGCCCATCCCCACGATTCGCCAATTGGCGGCAGAAGGATCTTCCGCGGAAGGAATGCTGGTTTCGACCCCCAGCGTCACCTGGCCGAATCACACGACGCTGGTAACAGGTGTTCATCCGGAAAAGCATTCGGTTTTGTTCAACGGCGCTCTCATTCGTCCCGGGCCGGGCCAACCGGTGAAAGTCGATTCTCCGCGCGATAAAACAGACCTCGTTCAAGTGCCGACCATTTATGATTTGCTGCATCGAGCGGGGCTCCGAACCGCCGGAATCAATTGGCCGTGCACGCGCGGCGCCACTTCACTCGATGATGATTTTCCCGATGTCCCCAGCCAGATTCTGCATACGACGCCACGCCTCCGCGACGAACTTGTCCAGGCGGGGATTCTCAAAGCCGCCACTCAAGAATCGTTTGCCACTTTGAGCGGACCGGCCAAAGACCAGATCTGGACCGCGGCCGCCGTGCACGTCATTCAAAAACGGCGCCCACATTTCCTCCTGGTTCATTTGCTCATCACCGATTCCATTCAACACAAGTACGGTCCGCAATCTCCGGCTGCCTACACGGCGCTGGCGTTGGCGGACGCGCACGTGCGGGACATTGTGATGGCGCTCGAGTCGGCGGGCATTCGCGAACGGACCACGATCATCATCACCGCGGATCATGGGTTCGAAAGCGCGCGCCAAGTCATTCATCCCAATGTTGTGTTTCGCAAAGCGGGATTGCTCGAATCGAGCAGCGGGCCCAGCCCATTGCGCGCTCGTGCTCAAATCATTTCTGAAGGCGGCATTGCCATGGTCTATTTAACAGATCCAGCGACGTTCGATGAGGATCGGAAGAAAGTGATGGAACTCTTGCGGGAACACGAAGGCATTGCGGAAATCCTCGAACCGGATCGGTTCAAAGCTTTGGGCCTTCCCGACCCCGCGCGCAACCCGCAAATGGCCCATCTCATTTTGGTGGCCGCAAAGGGTTATGCCTTCTCAAACGAGTTTCGATCGGAAGTTTCCATAACAGAAGTGACGCTCGACGCGGGCAACCAGGGTTATCACGGATTCCTTTCGACGCATGCCAAGATGAATGCGGCGTTTATCGCCACAGGTCATCAGATCCGGCGCGACGCCAAACTGGGCCTCATCCGAAATATCGATGTCGCTCCGACCATGGCGCGCCTGCTTGGCAAAGAGTTGCCGAACGCCGATGGGCGCGTGCTCACGGAACTGATCGAGAACGGCGCCAGTCGGTAAGTCGTCAGCGGCGCTCAGCGGCAAGGTAAAACACGGTTTGGCTTGCTTCCGAGAACGTTTTCCGCTTTCAATTCCCGCCGTCGATCTCTCCATCATGGTTTTTCGGTTCATGTTTACAAAGAAGGTGATCATCCGGTTTCTGCTGCTGATCATTGCTCTCGGATTCTTTGGGCCCGGCGCTGGCGCACGCCCGTTGGCTCGCTATTTGCCGGGGGAAATTCTCGTAAAATTCAAACCGGCCGCGAACCAACCGCAGGTGAAGCTCGCTTCCTTTCCCGCGGGCGCCACCGTGCATCGTTCGTTTCCCGAATTAGGATGGAAGTTGATCAAGCTCCCTCAAGGCATGAGCGTCGAGCAAGCGCTGGCCGAGTTCCAGGCGCGCGGAGATGTTGCCGAAGTGGAACCGAATTACCGCATCGAACTCCATGCCGCCACAAATGATCCGCGCCTCTCCAGCCTGTGGGGCCTCTCGAAAATCGGCGCTATCGAAGCCTGGGATTACGTGAAAAATCCCGCCGCGGTGGTCGTGGCCGTTCTCGACACCGGCGTCAATCATCGGCATCCCGATCTCGCGCCCAACATGTGGCGCAATCCTCTTGAAATTCCCGCCAACAACCGCGATGACGACAACAACGGTTATGTCGATGATCTCCACGGCATCGATGTCATGAGCGGCGATTCAGATCCGTTCGATGAAGACGATGGTCATGGCAGCCACGTAGCGGGGACCATCGGCGCTGTTTCCAACAACGGCATCGGTGTGGCCGGGGTGAATCCATTCGTTCAAATCCTCGCCGTCCGAATTTTCTCAGCCGATTCCTTTAGCGGAACGGCGGCTGTGGCCAGCGCTTATGATTATCTCATCGCCTTGAAAAAACGAGGCGTAAACATTCGCGTCGTCAACAACAGCTGGGGCGGAGCTTTTCCGAGCAAAGCCATTCTCGACGCGGTCTGCGCCGCAAGCGATCACGGGATCCTCAGCGTCTGTTCGGCCGGCAACGACCGGCACGACACGGATCACGCGCCCGCTTTTCCGGCCAACTATGATTGTGACGGAGTGCTTTCCGTGGCCGCTTCGACGGAACAGGATGAAGCGGCCATCTTTTCCAATTTCGGATTGCGCACCGTGCACCTGGCCGCGCCCGGTGATGGCATCCTCAGCACCTACAAAGGCAAGCCCGATTACGCCACGCTTAGCGGCACTTCGATGGCCAGCCCGCATGTCGCCGGCGCCGCGGCATTGTTGCTGGCCCGCAAGCCGGACCTTTCGATCGGCGATTTGCGCGCGCTTCTTTTGGGAAGCGTCGATCGTTTGCCCGCGTGGGAAAACAAAGTGGTTTCACATGGCCGTTTGAATCTCCTCAAAGCCATGCAAAATCTGGCCAACAACACCCTTCCCACTCTTCCCCAAACCGCGGATGGATTTCCCATCTCCATCGCCAGCCGCAATTCTCTGGGACGCCTCGGCAATGACAAAAGCCTGCGCTCGGGCGTCAGCGCCGACGGCCGGTTTATCGCGTTCACTTCCGATGCCACCAATCTCGTGTCCAATGATCGGAACGGGAAAACCGACATTTTTCTGCATGATCGCGAAACGCGCACCACGCTCCGCGTCACGCAAACGATCGAGGGAGTGGAGGCCAACGGAGAAAGCACCGACCTCGTCATCAGCGGCAATGGACAGTTCATCGCTTTCCAATCCACAGCCAGCAATCTTGTCCCGGGCGATAACAACGGGCTTCCGGATATTTTTGTTTATGACCGCATGACTCGCCAAATTGAACTCATCAGCATCGCGTCCACAGGCGGAATTGGGAATGGCGAGAGCGGCGCCCCGAGCCTCAGCGCCGACGGACGTTATGTCGCCTTCGCATCCGATGCCTCGAACCTCGTGCCCAACGATACGAATCGACGCCGGGATGTTTTCGTGCGCGACCGCCAACAACGCACAACCACCCGCGTCAGCATCAATTCCGCCGGTCTCCCTGGCAATGGCACGTCTGATTTCCCATGGATGAGCAAGGACGGCCGTTACGTCGCCTTCCATACCGACAGCAATAATCTGATCGCAAATGATTTTAATGAGGCTTACGACATTTACCTCCACGATCGCAATCTGCGCGTCACGCAAATCGTCAGCGTCAATTCCTCGGGAGCGCTTGGCAACGACAGCAGCGGCTTTCCGTGCGTGAGCGCCGACGGAAGATTTGTTGCGTTTCAATCGTTTGCCGGAAACCTCGAAGCCGGGGGCGTGAGCGGCGTTTGGGAGATTTATTTGCGCGACCTGCAAAACGGCACCACGCGCCGCATCAGTGTTTCCGCGGGCGGCGCACGTCCTGATGAAAGCGCGTTTCGGCCAGTCATGAGTGCCGACGGGCGATGGATCGCGTTTGAGAGCAACGCCAACACTTTGGTCCCGGGACCTTACCAATCGATCTGGTCCATCTTTTTGCACGACCGGCTCACCGGCCGGTTGATGCGGCTGCCGATCAATGCCGGGGGCGAAGCGCCGCTCGACAACAGCTTCTTGCCTTGGATCAGCGAAACCGGGCGATTCCTCTCGTTCATGTCGTGGGCCTTCAACGTTGCGCCCGGCGATGGCAACGCCACCACAGCCGACATTTTCGTTTTCGACCGTGGCACCTCCATTCCCGATCTCATGGTGCGGAAAACAGGCGATGCGCTATTTACGGGCGCAGGCGTCCTTGGCGCCGCTCAGGTGCAGCGCATGACTCAAGCCGTCACCCCATCCGGAACAGTGACCTTTGATGTGATGTTGGAAAACGCGGGGCCGGCCACGGAAGCATTCGTCCTCCACGCCACGGCTCCTGGCGCCGGATGGCAATTGCGCGTGTCGGATCCCCAATCACGCCTGATTACTCCCGAAATAACCAGCAACACCGGCTGGACTTCCCCTGCCCTCGCTCCGGGAAACAATCTCCTGTTAAAATGTGAAATCACCGCGCTCGCCGGCCCGGGCGATATCAAATTCGCCCTCGAGATCAACGCCCGCACGATTGGCGGAACCGCCAGCCTTGATCGCGTTTTCGCCGTTTGCACCCGCGAAGCGCCACCCCCGCATTTTTTTGTCGCAAGTCGCAACACCAGCGGAACGCTCGGTTCGGATAACAGCCAGGAAGGGGTCATCGATGCGGAGGGCAATTACGTGGTCTTTTCTTCCGACGCTCCCAACCTCGCGCCCAATGATGAGAATTTCGATACCGACCTTTTTCTGTGGGATCGCAACGCGGGAGTGATCAGTTGCTTGAGC
>JBFMDG010000223.1:0-10135 GCA_040754135.1 Verrucomicrobiota bacterium | reverse complement strand
GGTTGGGAGCAAATGTTAAAACCCACGGTTCTCCCTGGAATCGTGTTGAATTCTATTCGGATGATTCGTTGATTGGCGCTGCCACCGAAGCCCCTCACGAGTTGGCCTGGACGAATGCATTCTCCGGGACGCACGAATTGACTGCTCGCCTCTTGGATGGGCAGGGCACTGTAGTCGTCTCCGAGCCAGTGGCGATCTGGATTCCTCCCCCTGATGCGCAGGCGTTGCTACGTCCTCCGGACAAGTTAACGCAAGGTGCGTGGCCGGAAATCTACGGAAAAGAAGGTTTTGTCATTCCAGGTTTTCAGGCCCTGGACCAGTTTGTCTGGTTCAGCGCTTTGCCTGGCCCATTTCAAACCTGGCCTGAATACACGACCGATCCTCGTGCCCTGCTTGAACCTTCTTCCGAAACGAAAAGAGTTCCATCGGCATGGACCTCTGAAAGTGAAATCTCTTTTGAAATTCACCTCCGCGACGGAGCGATGCATCGGCTGGGATTTTATTTTGTTTCCTGGGACGATCCGGCATTGAAACAGATCATCGAAATTCAGGATGCGGAAACTGGCGCCGTGCTTGTGAATGAAGTGTTGCAAGAGTTCGCGGAAGGGATTTACCGCATTTGGAGCGTGCGCGGGCATTTGCGAGTCATCCTCAAGCCGCTCAACGGTGGCCGGGTCATCCTGAGTGGAGTTTTTATAGATCCAAGCCGAAACCAAATCCCGGACGTTTCGTTGCAGGTTTCGCCTTCATCCTCATTTGTGGCGCCGGGCACAATTGTGTTCGAACCGAATGCGATAGATTCGGATGGTCAAGTCGTGCGTGTCGAGTTTTTCTCCGGCGAAGATTTCATTGGCCAATCCACGAATGCACCATTCCGTTTTGAATGGACCAACGTTTGGGCGGGGAATTACCGGCTACAAGCCCGTGCGTTTGACGATCGCGAGAGCTCAAGACTATCGGAGCCGGTCCAGGTCGATGTTGCTTTGCCTCCTGGAAAAGCTGCTTTGGCCAGAGTGGATGCGGCCACGCAAGGGGATTGGCTGGGGAAGTATGGCAATGAAGGTCATTTGACCGTGCTCGATTCAACGGAGCTCCCCCCCTACTTTCGATTGGAAACCGAAGGGCGTGAACATGCCTGGCACTTTAATTCCCTCGAACCACGGGCGTTGCGCTATTTTTCGAACCCCGGCGGGCTGGCGGCCTGTTTGGTTTCAAACACCAACCTGACATTCAACGCCACCTTCCTGGACGGAAAATCGCATTTGCTCTCTTTTTACCTTCTGGATTGGGATAGTGGCGCCCGGACAATGCGGGTTACGGTATGGGATCCCGTTGGGAATCAACTGCTCGACAGTTTGGAAATCTCCGATTTTTTTCAGGGCAAGTACCTGTCCTGGCGCGTGCAAGGCAAAGTTCAAATCTCGTTTGAACCGATTCAAGGCAACGCGGTCGTGAGCGGGATCTTCCTCGATCCGGACCACAATGCGCCGCCGCAAGTGCGCATCGCGTCACCGGCGAATAACGCCATCATGGATCTTCCGGAGCCGGTAATCATATCAACCGAAGCATTCGACTCGGATCCAGGAATTCGACAGGTGAGGTTTTATGCGGGAACCAACTATTTGGGCCAGAGTGATCATGCGCCGTTCCAATTTGCGTGGATTGGTGGGCTGGAGGGAACATACGACTTGACGGCCCGCGCGGTCGATCTGGATGGCGCCAGCACCATTTCCGAAGTAGTGCGCGTCGGATTGAAGCTGCCCCCGGCGGCTGGAGAATTCGTTGCCGTGGATGCCGACACGCAAGGGAATTGGCACAGTGTTTACGGCGAGACGGCCTATACCATTTTTGCACTCGCAACCAACGACACACCCGCAATCCAGCTTCGTGCGACCGATGAACGGCTCTTTTCCTGGTTGAACGTGACCAGCGATCCTCGCGCCTTATTGTATCCCGTAGGGCAAACGAGGATCGCCGCTGGCATCACCGCGGAAGAACAGTTCCAGATTTACCTGCGCTTGCTGGATGGAAGAGATTATTTGGCTTCATTTTATCTTCTGGACTGGGAGGATTCGGGGCGGAGCCTGACGATCTCGGTGCATGATTCCAATTCGCAAGCAGTGCTCGCTCAACATTTCGAAAAAAGTTTCGGAGGCGGCAAGTATGTCCGCTTCAAACTGCGCGGCGACCTGTTCGTGCAATTCAAAGCAGAAACGGGCAATGCAGTCCTGAGTGGAATCTTCATTGATCCATACTTTAAGCCTTTTGAGCAATGGAAGATGTCGAACTTCTCCTCCCTGGAACTCACAAATCCCGGCCTGAGTGGTGATTCCTCAGACCCCGATGGTGACGGAGTAAAGAACCTCCTCGAATATGCGCTCGGATTGGATCCACGCAAAAAGGATGGATTGTTGCCGAAAGCAGAAGTGCGCGAGGGACGATTGACCCTGTCCTTTGCCCGAAGTAAATCCGCCAACGATGTGAGCCTGATTGTGGAAGCGTCCCCCGATTTGATGGAATGGAGCGCAACACCGGATTGGATCGAAATCAGCGAGGAACCCGCCGGAAACGATTTCGTAACTCTTACAGCGCGTTTCAAATTTCCTGTCGATGTTGCCCCAAAGGGTTTCCTCCGGCTGCGCGTGTTGAGGAATTAATCCCCATTGCTTCTCCCCGCTTTTGTGAGGCCACAACGCGAGGCCGGCTTCTGCTGGCCTTGCTTCGGCGACGTTTTTCGAAAGCTAAACCGAAAATCCTGCTGCCGTTGCGTCCCCCGCGAACATGCGCACGGTATCAAGCGACAGATCGGTCAAATCCATGCCGCCCAGCTTGAGCGCTTTGTTCAAAATATCGTGCGGCACGGTCACAATGTGGCAGCCGGAAGCGTCGGCCTGATAAATATTCAGCACTTCACGCACGCTTGCCCAGAGCAACTCGGCTTGCGGTTGCTCGCGCAAAAGGTCCAGACTCGCACGCATCATCGGCTGCGGATCACGTCCTGTATCCGCAATCCGTCCGGCAAAAATCGAAACCACCGACGGAATCGCAGCATTGAGCACGCGCGCCACGCCCCGCACCTGATCCAATGTAAGAATCGCAGTGATGTTCAAACGAACGCCTTCGCGTCCCAACTCGCGGATCAGCTCCAAGGACGATTCGCGGCGCGTGTTCGTGATCGGGATTTTCACGTAAACATTGCTTTGCCAGGAGGCGATCTTCAACGCCTGCCTCCGCATTTCGGAGAACTCATCCGAAAAAACCTCGAAGGAAATTGGCTTGTCGCGAATCGTATCCAGCACGTCCCGCGCGAATCCTTCGTAATCCTGGATGCCCGCTTTGCGCATGAGCGTCGGGTTGGTGGTCATCCCTTTGATCAACGGATTGGCGTAAAGCGCCAGCATGCTGGCCTTGTCAGCGCCATCGGCGAAAATTTTTACTCTCAATTGCGACAGCGGATTTTGCATTTGCAGGACGAGTGTATCACGCAATCGATGGACATCAATCCGCTCTTTCCCGTTCAAGCCTCAGGATCAGGTCGGCGGCTTCAGGCAAATTGCGCACCCGAAAATCCGGCGGCCGGCGAAGCGGCTCGGCATAACCGTGATCAACAAAAATGGTTCGACATCCCGCGGCATGGCCGCAATCCACATCGCGCCAACGATCGCCAACCATAAAGCTGCGCCTCAGATCTATGTTCAATTCGAGCGCCGCCCGCAGCAGCATTCCGGGGCGCGGCTTCCGAAATTCGCTTGGCGGAATTTCCGTTCCGGAATCATAGCTGATCTCCACCCGGTCCAGAGGCAGTTGCTGGCACATCAGCGTGTGCATCTGTTCCACCACCGATCGCGAAATCGTGCCGCGCCCGACGTCCGGCTGGTTGGTGGCGACAACAAGAAGGAAACCTGCGGCTTTTAACTTTTGACACGCCTCGACGACTCCCGGGAGCAATTCGAATTCTTCCAGCGAGTTTGGCGGAAACGGCTTTCCTTGGATCAAGCGCGACCGATTGATCACGCCATCTCGATCCAGGAATACTGCTCGTCGCTTTTCACTCATCCTTCATCCAATGCTCCAATGCGCCTGAAAAAGAAAGTCGCCCAATCACTCAATAGCTCTGCGCTGCTGAACTGGAGGCGCTCTCCCACTTCGTTCGATGCACTTTCAGCTTGGGATGCGAAACAAAAAGATGCCAGATCACCGCTTGAAATGCCTCCGCGTGCGGAGTCACGTGCTCGGGATTCACGGTCGGCACGATCACACAAGCGGTGGATTCGCGCGCCGTGAATCCTCCGTCGCGTCCCACCACGCCAAGCACGGAAGCGCCCAACTGCTTCGCCCATTGAATGGCGCCAATCAAATTCGGACTGACATTTTTTTCGAGGTTGCCGCCGCCGACCGAAAAAATAAGGAGCCCATCTTTGGCGTTCAAACGGCTTCCTTTCAACCACTCCGAAAAAATTGTCGCCCATCCTTCATCATTGGTGCGCGCCGTCAGTTCCGAGACGTTATCGGTCGGCGCATAACACTCGAAGCCGCAAATCTTCCGAAAATCGTTGACGGCATGGGACGCGTTGGCGGCGCTTCCGCCGACGCCTAAAATAAAAAGCCGTCCGCCGCGCGCCCGGATATCGGCGAGTTCATCGACCATTTTTTCCAAGGCGGATCGGTCGAGTCGGGCGAGCACTTGCGCCGTTTCACTTAAAAACTGTTCAGCAAAGCTCATGAATGTGGGCGCATTGAAGCACGGCGCCAAAGGCAATTTGAAGCGCGAAATTACGCCTGGGATGCTTTTGGATCACGATTTTGGGACGCCTCCGGAGCGCAGGAGTTCCTCCAGTTCCTTGAGACCGGAGAACGAACCGATTTCATAGAACCGTTGGTGCACTTCCAAACCCGCGAGCTGCCCGCGCCCGAGCAGCCGTTGCATGACCTCGGACAAATCGAAAGGAATTCCGGACGGGAACTCGTCGAAAATGCTCGATGAGAAAATGCTCAACCCATAATCGATATGCTCCATTTCCGGCACCCGATGTTTTTTATCGTAAAGCCGAAGCTCACCGTCGGCGTAGCAAACGTTGCTGGAGTCGTAACGGCCGGCATTCTTAAAAACAGTCATGAGGCCTGGTTTGCCTTTGGCTTCGAAAGCGGCGAGCGCCGAGGCGAAATCGATCGGAAGATACGAATCGCCGTAGAGCACAAAAAAAATCGGACCGAGTTTTGGCAAGGCCTGCTTGAGTGCGCCTCCCGTGCCAAGCAAGACTGGGCCGTCGAACGAATAATCGAGCTGCACGCCGTAATCCCGTCCATTGCCGAATTCTTGCTGCACCTGTTCGCCCAGGTAACCCAGGCACAATACGGCGCGTTGAATGCGATTGCTTTTCAGCAATTCCAGTTGATGAGCTAAAAACGGGCGTCCCGCGACGGGCAGCAAGGATTTGGGAATTTTTTCTGTGACGGGCCGAAGGCGTGTGGCCAGGCCACCCGCCAGGATGGCCACGGGCACTTGCTCGATGGGGCGGCTCATTGGATCAGAATTTTGGTTCCTTCAAAGTCGAAACGAAATCGCACTTCGCGAAGGCCTTGTTCGCGCAACGCGTGGCGCAACCTGGCTTTGTCGCTGGCGTAAAACATCAGGAACCCGCCGCCACCCGCGCCAATCAGTTTGCCGCCCAGCGCGCCATTAGCCATGGCCAGTTCGTACCAGGCGTCGATTTGCGGATTGCTCATTCCGCCCGAGCGCTCTTTCTTTCTCCGCCAATGAACATCCATGAGCCGCGCGAATTCGTGCAAGTCACCCGTTTCGAGCGCGCGCTGGCTTTTAAGCCCGAGTTCCTTCGTGAAATGGAGGTTCTCCATCATGCTGGCGTCGGCGGCTTTGCTCTTCGTGTCCTGCTCGCGCAGAATTGTGGAAGCCGAGCGCGAATAGCCCGTGAAAAAAAGCAGCAGATTGTCCTCGAGATTGTAAAGCGTCTCTTCGGCAACTTTGAGAGGCCAGGCTTCCACCTTCCCAGTGGGCAGAAATTTGAACGCCGTGATTCCGCCGTAAGCCGCGATGTACTGGTCCTGCTTTCCAATCGGCTCACCAAGGCGGTTCAACTCGATGTCACAAGCCTGTTCCGCGAGTTCGGATGGATGCACCAGGTTTTTTTTGTAGGTGTGCAGCGCTTTAAGCAATGCCGTCGTGAAACTGCCGGAGGAACCCAAACCAGTTCCGGCCGGAATATCGGCCATGGACGTGATTTCCAGGTTGGGCGTGTCCAGGCCAACCAACCTCAGCGCTTCGCGGATGATCGGGTGCTCGATGTCCCTGACCCCTTTTACGCGCTCCATTTGCGAATACTTCAGAATGAACTCCTGGCTGAAATTCTGGTGGAGAGTGATGTAAACGTATTTGTCGATCGCGGCCGCAATCAGGAAACCCGTGTGCAGTTGGTAGTAGGAGGGCAGATCGGTGCCCCCGCCACCCAGACTGATCCGTAAAGGGGAACGGACGATGATCATGGCGCGAGATTGGAGAGCACCGGAAACATTTCAAGCAAAAGTGCTGTGTCGTAGTCCGTTCATCCCATGCGCGATTGCGTGAAAGCTCGGAGGCAATTCGTTGAAATCCCCTGCCGCATGCGCCAACTGATGTCGCTTCGATGCCGGCTATTCAGCTGCATGATGGTTTTCCGAGGAGGTCCAGCACGGCGCTGATCCGCTGGCGCGTGAGGTTTTCAAAGCTGAACTTTGCCGCCTGTTCAATGCCTTCTTCCCGCAATCGTTGCCGTAACGCGCCGTCCTCGAAGAGTTGCTTCAAGCCTGCTGTCACCTTCGGCCGATCGGCAAAATCAACGATGATGGCATGCCCGCCGGTGACCTCGCGCATAATCGGAATATCATTGAGCAAACATGGGGTGCCGCATGACATCGCTTCCGTCACACAACGACCAAATGTTTCTTCGCGGCTCGGCAGACAAAAGGCGAGGGCGTTGCGATACAGAGCTGGCAGCCATTCATCGGCGACCCACCCGAGAAAACGCACCTGAGATTGCAACCCGAGTTGCCGCACAACCGCTTTAGCCTCGTCGAGCCCGCCTTCCCAATCGCCACCGACCATGACAATGGGCATGCGCGTGCGAATTGATTCGGGCAATTGCGCGTACGCTTCAAAAAGCAAAGGAGCTTGCTTGTAACGATAAAAATTCGAAACCCACAGAATGTATCCGGGGCCAAAGCCGAACTGTTCCTGCAACCGTTGCTCTTCGCCGGGCTTTTTCACCGGTTGAAACTGCGGCTGCGTTCCTTCGTAACTCATGATCACTTTCGGCGAGGCCTGCGGATAAGCTTTGAGCAGTTGCGTTCGCGCTGATTGCGAATTGGTAATGATGAGGTTCGCCCGGCCAATGCCGTAATTCAGAATAAACGATCGATATCGCTCGCGCATGCCGCCGACACGATTGACTGGATTGAGGTGCTGTAATGAATTCACGTGCATCACCACGGGCAGCGGGCATCGTATGGGCGCAAAACCAACTGTCAGCAGCGCCTTCGCGCCTTCCGCCTGCGCGCGCGAGCCAACGCGAAAATGGTCGGCCAGGAGCCGCGGCATGAGTCGGTCGCCAGCGGGAAAATCTCGAATGAATTTCAGCCGCGGATCTTCGAGGCCGATGTCCTGATTTGGGCCGGCGAAGAGTACCCAAGGCAAATCAGGAAAGAGTCGAATTGAATGATAGAGAAACTCGTGGAATAACGTCGTCAGTCCCGTGCGGCGGTTAGGATTCTCACAAAGAAAACTGAAGGCCAATTTCATTTCTTGCGGGCAAAAAGCAGTTCCCCTTTCCGCCAGGTTGTGAAATGGGCGTTTTCCAAAATGGTTTCGCATTGGCGGCCGAGCTCTTCCGAATGGAATTCGAGAATGACATAGCGAGCGTGCTCCAGGCACCGGGCCGCTCCTTTCAATACTTCGACCTCGAATCCCTCGACATCGATTTTCAGGAGATCAGGCCAGGCATTTTCACGCGCCGCTGCATCATCGAACGAAATCATTTGCACCTCGACGTTCCTTGGCGCCTTCAAATACTGCGTGGTGGAGGTCGAAACAATTCCCATGCTCGATTCCTCGGAGATCTGGAGCAGGCATGTGCCGGAATTGGCGGCGACCGCGGCCTGGAGCGGGCGAATGCGGCTCTGAAGTCGATTGGCTTCGATGTTCTTCTGCAGATGATGGAACGTGTTCGGCTGCGGCTCGAAACACCATGCACGCAAATTGGGAAACCGCGCACAATGGGTTATCGCATAAAACCCGCAGTTTGCCCCGGCATCAAACAAAAGCCGCACCGGCGGATCTTCCCAAAGTTCAGGAAACGCGTAGATCTCCTTGCCGATGATTTCGTAGAGAAACGCCAGCCCGCTTTTTCCCGTGACATCAGCGAGCACAACAAAATCGCCAAAGCGAAGTTCGATTTCACTGAACAGGCGCAGACCAACGGTCCGGTAAAGGGCCGAGCCAAGAAAATAAAACGCCAGCCGCGGCCAATGCCGCGCGGGCGTCACAGGAAAAAAACCGAGAGCGGCGGCGAGTTGCTTCATCGATGAATCGGCTCGCCAGCCATACGCTCGAGCAAAGCTTGATTCTGTTGCAACCACGACACCGTGCGAATCACCCCTTCGCGAATGCTCAGTTTTGGTTCCCAGCCAGTGGAACGGATTCTGGCCGTGTCGAGAAAAATGAAAGGATTGTCCCCCACCCAGCCGCGATCGCCGCCGCTGTACTCGAGTTGCGGTTGCAATTGCAAATGCTCGCAAATCCAACGGACCGAATCGTTCACCCGGCAATATTCATTTGTGCCCAGATTATAAGTTGCTACTCGATGTTTCGCCTTTGCCGCCGTAGCGAGGTTCAGGACATGGAGCATGGCCGACACGCAATCCTGAACGTACAAATACGATTTCCGCTGCGTGCCATCTCCAAGGATTTTCAAATAGCCGGGGTGCTCGACCAACTGCCGGTAAAAATCAAACACATGGCCATGCGTGTAGCGTTCACCCAAAATGGAAACAAATCGAAAGATGTATCCTTCCAGCCCGAAACCTTCGCAATAGGCATGGATCAGCCCTTCGCCGGCCAATTTGGATGCGCCGTAAAGAGAGGTCTGGACAGGAAACGGAGCATCTTCCGGTGTCGGGATTACCGTTGCCTCCCCATACACTGATCCCGTCGAGGAGAAGGCAATGCGACGAATTCCTTGGGCACGCATCGCTTCCAAAACATGGAAGGTGGCCAGCGTGTTTTGGTCGAGATCTTTGCGGGGATGATTCAAACCGAACCGCACATCAGCGTTGGCCGCAAGATGGAAAACGGTGTCACAGCCGCGCATGCCTTCCGGGAGCGCATCGGTTTGCAGGTTATCGCCGCGAATCAATTGAAATTGATGCGATTGTTGAGCCTTCTCCAGGAATTCGAGGTGCCCGGTCGAAAAATTGTCCCAGCCCACAACCTGTTTTCCCTGAGAGAGCAACACGTCCACTAAGGTGCTGCCGATGAATCCGGCGGCGCCGGTGACAAAGATTTTTTCCAAAGCAACTTTCGGTTTTTCGTTTCGAGTCCCGGAACAATGCAACACACCGCGCCGGAAAACCAGCCTCGTATAGCGTCACCTCAAGCACATTGTCAATCGATCCCGGTCACCTCGGACGTGGCTTTGCCCCGATTTGAAAAGAACTGAAATTCACGCTTGAAGGGCCACCGGTGGTCACTGCCCTTCTCAGCGAAAACTTCAGGTTGTCAGCACGACGAAAGACGACGGAAATTTGTATTTCGAAGCGATTATTTACGCCGTCACAGGCGAACTGCATCGTCTCCGCGTTGCCGATGAACGCAGGCGCCGGATTATTTTTAGCAACGCAGCCCTTACCAGGCTCCAGCAATCTCGATCGGGTAGCAAAGCCAATCCAAAAGGATACCGCGTCCATTGCTTGTTGCCTTATGACATCCTGCGAGCCCTCATCGAAGTGGCTCCGCCCGCTTGTCTCTGGCCTGAATTTTCGATGCGAGCGCGTTGACAAACCGGCCCGAAACAAATTTCTGGTCAGGGATTGCCAAAAAATATTCAGTGCAGAGGGAATATTTTGTGATTATAAGTATCGGTGTAAT
>JBFMDG010000222.1:0-10135 GCA_040754135.1 Verrucomicrobiota bacterium | reverse complement strand
ACTCCAAATCGCACCTTTGATTTTGTGCCCGATGCTCGTGCAGCGGACTACGACGATTCCAAATGGGAAATCATCGCTGCCGATTCGCTTGAGCAACGGCGCGGGCATGGCCGGCTTTCGCTGAACTGGTATCGACTCGAATTGACAATTCCTGAGCGGGTGGGCTTGTTCGAGACCCGAGGCGCCGCCGTGATGTTTGAAATTGTCATCGATGATTACGCGGAGGTGTGGGTGAACGGCAAGGCAAGTTTTGTTCTCGGCCAAAATGGTGGGGCAGTCGCTGCGGGATGGAATGCCTCGAATCGCGTTCTGCTTACGAGAAATGCGGTGCCCGGCGAAACGTTTCACATTGCCGTTCTCGGCATTAACGGACCGATCTCCACACACCCTGACACCTACATTTGGGTGCGAAGCGCGACTCTCGATTTTTATGCTCGAGGACGATTGAGCAAAGCGCGCGAGGTGCCGCTGCAAATCGAGCGCAAGGATCCCGCTCTCGACGCGGTCGTTTCTCCCAGCGCTCGATTGGAGAAGCTTGCGGACGGATTCACGTTTACCGAAGGCCCTGTGTGGGTTCCCGAAGGCGAGGGATTTCTCCTGTTCAGCGATCCGAATAACAACCTGATTTATCGACTGACCCCCGAAGGTGAAGTGAGCGTTTACCTGCCGAAATCCGGTTATGCGGGAGAAAATATAGGCGAATACAAACAGCCGGGATCGAATGGCCTCGCTCTCGACAGCACTGGCCGGCTGACGATTTGTCAGCATGGCAATCGCCGCGTTGTGCGCATCGAAAAGAATGGACTGACCACCGTGTTGGCGGATCGATTTGCGGGGAAACGGCTCAATTCACCCAACGATCTGGTGTATCGAAGCGACGGCACGCTCTACTTCACCGATCCACCCTTCGGCCTGCCGAAAGGCCACGCGGATCCACGACGCGAGCAGCCGCATTTCGGAGTTTACTCAGTCAGGGAAGGGAGAGTGAGGATCGAGTCGGCGGACTTTACCGGCCCGAATGGACTCGCGTTTTCGCCGGATGAAAAATTCCTCTACGTCGGGAATTGGGATGAAAAAAAGAAAGTCGTCTTCCGTTACCCGGTCGAGTCCGATGGCAAATTGGGGCGTGGAGAATTGTTTTGCGATATGACGCAGGCTCGAGGCGAAGACGCGATCGATGGCATCAAAGTCGATCGGCTCGGGCATGTTTATGTCAGCGGACCGGGCGGGCTTTGGATCCTTTCGCCGGCAGGCCAAGTTTTGGGAATTCTGCGCGGACCAGAACACCCGCACAATATGGCCTGGGGCGATGCCGATGGGCAGTCGCTTTACCTCGCGGCCATCACCGGCATTTACAAGCTGCGCTTGAACGTGTCGGGCACCGGCCAATGGTCCAGGAGTTCAGCGGTTGCCAGGAATTAACCCGATGAAATCCAGCGCAACCGTTCTACCTGCAATGCTTTCGTGTCATCCATTCAAATGGTGGGGCGCGGGAGTGGCATTTAGCTGTTGGCTGTTGTGCGGAACCGCACTCTCCGCGGCCGCCGAACTGGAAGCGCAGAATGACTGGTTCCGCGCCTGGCCGCCAGCAGGTGTCGTTTACTCGGGGCCATCAAAAATTCGCCAGGGAGCAACCGGGCTTGGAGAGATCGACACGTTGTCTTTCAACGTCACCTTCATCGAATCTGTGGAGTTGAACAGCACTTTCGATCTGTTGCTTGGCATCGACTGGCAACGCTTCCAGGCCAGTGTGCCCGCGGGAATTTCAGTGCCGCACACGTTGCAGTCCGCAGCGGCGGCAGCCGGTTTCGATTGGCGAATCGCGGATCCATGGCGGTTGCGACTCGAAGTGTTGCCTGGAGTTTACAGCGATTTCGAGGAAGTCGGCGGCGACGATTTCAATGCCCCGGCCAATCTGGAATTGACCTGGGCGGTCGCACCAAAGCTGTTGATTGGCGCGCAAGTGAATGTGAATGCCCGGCGTGATTCCGTGCTCCTCGGTGGCCTCGGTGTGCGGTGGAAATTTGCGGAAGATTGGCTGCTCTCGCTCTGGTTTCCACGTCCGCGCATCGAGTTCAAGGCCGCCGAGCGATGGGTTCTGTTCGCCGGCGCAACGATTGCCAGTGCGACGTTTGTTGTAGGCGAGGACTTCGGCACCATTCGCAGCCAACCTGAGTTGAACGGAGCGGCCGTCGATTTTCAGGAAGTTCGCGCGGGAGGCGGGTTGCGATATCAGCTCAATCCAAGCGTGGCCATGGAACTCAGCGGCGGCTGGACAATCGATCGTCGCTATCATTTCCACGAGCAAGCGCGCCTGCTCAATGGTGACGGCGCGCCCTACCTTCAATTCTCCTTCGGCTGGACCCGTTAATCCCTTCAACCCTTCAACTCTTCAACTTTTCAACCATTCTCCAAAGAACTGCCCAAGCAATGCGACCAACGCGAGGACGAGCAGTGTGGCCAGGATGGGACATTTTGTTGCGAGACCGAAGCGACGCCGTCGGATGACCGGCTTAAACCGCGGTCCGGAAGCCCAGGTCGGCACGAGGCGTTTTGGAGGCGGGAACTGTGCGTCCTGTGCGTTGAACTTCGGCATGGTGCCGGTTTGTCGTTGCGCAACCCGCGACCTTACAGCGCTTCAATCATTCCCTTGTAAGGATTCAGAGTGAAGTGCGACGGACAATTACAATCACCATTACAATTACAACGTCACGAAAGCCATCGCGCACTCTCCCCATAACGAGCCGCGCGGATGCGATGAAACCTGGAATCAGATGAAATCATTTCGCAAAGTCTCTCCTTTGGACAACTTTGATGTTTACCGTCCATCCGCCAAAGCGATGCGCCGCGCAGCCGATTGGGAAAGTCAGGTGGAGGCCGATCTGACTCCGCGCCAAAAAACCTTGAGCTGGATTTGCCGCCTGGTCGCAGCGGCAATTATGATCGAAACGCTCTTCTTCAAATTCACCGGAGCGCCGGAATCGATTTATATTTTCAGCAAAATGGGCCTCGAATCATGGTGGCGATATGGCCAGGGCATTTGGGAATTGCTCGCGTCGATTCTCCTGCTGACGCCGCGCTTCGGATGGGCCGGGGCCATGCTGACCCTGGGCGCGATCGGCGCCGCCATCATCAGTCACCTGACGGTTCTGGGCATTGCGGTGCAAGGAGATCACGGATTGTTATTTGCGATGGCCCTGGTGACTTTCAGTTGCGGATTTATCGTGATGTATCTGCATCGCCATGAAATTCCGGGTTACGCGCCGATGACGCCGTATTGAAAACAACTTCAGTCTTGCGCCGAGCTCGCCGTCGAAATGGGACGGACGACCTCAGCCTCATCGCCTTGAAGGGATTTTTCATGGAAAACATACGGGCACGTTGCCGGCGGCTTGCTCTGGCAATCTGTTTGCATTAACCATCTGGCATGGGCAATGACTCCTTTGCGGACGCAACGCTCGTGTTGGTGGGCCACGGTTCAACTTTAAATGCGGAATCGGCGGCGCCCACTTATCAGCATGCGGATGCGTTGCGCCGGCGCGGCATTTTCGGACAGGTGCTCGAGGCATTCTGGAAACAGGAACCTTACCTTGCGGGTGTGTTGCGAGGTGCTTTTGGGCGTCGGGTGTTTGTGGTGCCGCTTTTTATTAGTGACGGCTATTTCACGGAAGAGGTGATTCCGCGCGAGCTCGGCTTTGGCCTCAAACGCGACTTGTTTTTTCCCCTTCAACGCCGTGGCGAACAGATTTTGTTTTACTGCGGCCCAGTCGGCACGCACGAGAGCATGACGGAGGTGTTGCTGGCACGAGCCAGCGAAGTGATCGGAAAGCATCCGTTCCCGAGAGCGCCGCGTCCGGACGAGACCGCGTTATTCGTCGCGGGGCATGGCACCGGCCGCAATGAGAACTCGCGAATGGCGATCGAGCGCCAGGTTGAACTCATTCGTCGCCGGAATATTTATGCGGAAGTGCATGCTGTGTTTATGGAGGAAGATCCTCGCATCGGCGATTGCTATCGCATGGCCAGCGCGCGCCATGTCGTCCTGGTGCCATTTTTCATTAGCGACGGATTGCATTCTTACGAAGACATTCCAGTGATGCTTGGAGAACCGGAGCGCGTCGTGCAAGCGCGGCTCAAGAGCGGTCAACCGACCTGGCGGAATCCCACGGAACGCCAGGGAAAGCTGGTCTGGTACGCCTCGAGCATCGGCAGCGAACCGCACATGGCCGAGGTCATCCTCGAGCGAGTGCGCGAAGCGGCGGCTCGAAACCCGATACCCGCGGATGGCAATGCGCCCGATCCAACCAGCGCTCCCGATGCTTTCGGTGCGCTTGGCGCATCTGGTGCATCTGGTGCGTCTGGTGCCTCGGTTTGACAGGTTCTCTGCGCTGCGGTAAGCATGGCGCACGCAACGCCGGCTTGATCACCGCGTGAACCGCCGGAGAATTTTTTCAGCGAAATAACTCGAAGCAAACACGGATATGAAAGTGTCAGTTCAATCTCACCTCGGCCTAAACCCGTGTTGCACTGCGGTTTCCTCGCTAAAATATTTGCGGATTTTGGGCTTTTTAATTCTCGTTCTGCCGGCCTGTTCGGTGAACGCGATCGATTGGTACCGATGGCGCGGACCGGATCTGAATGGCATTTCGAAAGAGACCGGCTGGACGGTTGCCTGGCCGAAAGAGGGGCCGGCCATGCTTTGGAAGGCCTCGGTTAGCACCGGCTTTTCGTCCGTCGCCGTAAGCCAGGGCCGCGTATTTACGATGGGGAACGAGAGTGATGTGGACACGGTTTATTGTCTCGACGAGAAGACCGGCGCGGTTCGTTGGAAACACTCTTATCGATGCGAACTGCAGCCCAAATATTATGAAGGCGGTCCAGGCGCCACCCCGACGGTCGATGGCGACCGGGTGTTTACGATCAGCAAGAATGGGGATGTTTTTTGTTTTGAAACGGCGAGTGGGAAAATCGTTTGGCAAAAGCACCTGCAAAAAGATCTGGGCGCGAAACGGCCCGAATGGGGTTTTGCGGGTTCAGCGCTTGTGCTCGGGAACAAACTCTTTTTGAATGCCGGGGAGGCTGGTGCGGCGCTCGACAAAAGGTCGGGCGAACTGCTCTGGAAATCCGCTGGAACCGCCGCCGGCTACGCCACGCCCGTGCCGTTAACAATCGAAGGAAAATCATGCCTGGCTATTTTCGCGGCCAAGGCGCTGGCGCTCGTCGAGGCGGAAACGGGCCGCGAACTCTGGCGGCATCCCTGGGTGACCGGATGGGACATCAACGCCGCCGATCCAATCGTGCAGGGCGGCAAAATTTTTATTTCATCGTTCAGCCGCGGCTGCGCGCTGCTGGAGGCGGGTCTGACCAAAGCAACAGTCCTTTGGGAAAATAAAAACATGGGAAACCACTTCAACTCCTGCGTGCTCGTCAACGGCTCGATTTACGGAGTGGATGGCAACACCGATAAACCGGGTGTGGAACTCCGCTGTCTCGACTTCGCCACGGGCGCGGTGCAATGGGCGCATAAAGGGATCGGGCTCGGCTCGTTAATGGCAGCGGATCAAAAGTTGATTGTGCTGAGTGATCGGGGAGAGCTCGTGGTGGCCGAAGCCTCTCCACAATCGTTCAAGACCTTGGCGCGTGCTCAAGTGCTCGGCGGCAAATGCTGGACACAGCCTGTCTTGTCCAATGGCCGGATTTATTGCCGAAATGCCCAGGGAACGCTGGTTTGCCTGGATGTGAGCGGGAAATAACCCGCGTCAAAATTGTCACTCGCAATGATGCGAGTGGTCGCCTGGGTTCGAGGCCGCGGAAACAACTCACTGCGCAGTCACCAATCCCGGTTTCGGATTCACTTCCAATTGAAAATCTTTGAACCGGACTTCCATCGGCCCGCCGGAATGGAGCTGGAGCGCGATGATCCCTTGCTTGGCTCCGGACGGATCATCGAGATCGACGCATAATTTGCCGTTGATGGCCGTTTTGATTTTGCTGCCGATGGCGACGATTTCGTAGGTGTTCCAATCTTCCCCGTGGACGTGGGCTTCGCCGGACTTATCCCAGAGCAGAGCGCGGCCTTGTTCTTCGTAGAGTTTGCCCCACCAGCCGGCGCCGATATCGGCCTGGTAACCTTTGACTTCTCCATCGGGCAACGGATCGCTGCGGAATTGAATGCCGCTGTTTTCCTTGTTCGGCACCAGTTTGACTTTGCAGATCAGGCGGAAATCCGAAAGCAACATCTGGCTCTTCAGAAATTCGTTGTGCTTCAAGCCGGCCGCACTCCGGCCCACAATCTCGCCATTTTCCACTTTCCAAAGGGAGGGCTCGCCATCCCAACCGCTTAAATCTTTGCCGTTGAAAAAAAGTCCAAGGGTTTCCGGTGTGCCAAGCAGCGGCACCTGGCCCGGACGCGTCAAATAATAAATCAGATCGCGCACTTCCTGGTCCGTTAACGACGTGAGGAGGCCTTCGGGCATCATGGACAATTCGCTCTGCTGCAATTCCAGGATTTCCGCGCGCGGAATGGTCACCGTTTCCGTCTGCGTGGCAATGGTCACACCGTTCGCATCCTGCTGTTTCACAATCCCGGTGATGACGCGCCCGTCCTTTGTCTCGAGGGTCGAGGTTCTGTAATCATTCGGAATGACCGCATTCGGATCGACCATGTTCTGCAGGATGTAATCGAGATCACTGCGGTTTGAACCGGTGAGGTCGGGGCCCACTTTGCCGCCGGAATCAAAGAGCGTGTGACATTGCTGGCAAACGCGCGCATAGACGGCGCGGCCGCGCGTGGCGTCGCCAGGTTGAGATCCGCCCGCGCGATAGATCTGTTTATATTTCTCGATTTCTGCCTGCTTATCGGCGCTGCTGTCGCGAAAGGCGCCCCAGACGCGTTGGATGGCGGCGTCGATTTGCGGGTTTTTGAGATTCCGAAGCTGCCGCACGAGATCGGGCGTGAGTTCCTTGGAGGCGACCTGGCCGGATTCAACCGCGGCGAGCAGTGGTTGCGCGAAAGCGGCGCGCGCGGCGAGAGCGTTCAAGGCATCGCGTTTTTCTGAAGCGTTGAGGGAAGAGTAAACTTTCAATAATGCCGCCGGCGTTTCCGCGTCATCGTAGGCGGCCAGCGCTCGCACGGCCTGGCCGCGCAACGCGCTGTCCGCAAGCAACTGTTGCAGCAGTTTGGGCAGCCCGGGATCGCGCGCGGCCAGCAAGGATTCCAAAGCGCGGCGGCGAATCGCGGCGTCCACGGAAGCATCCTGGACGGTGCGTCGCAGCGACGCGAGGGCGGATTGACTGCCAAAAGTGAGCGAAAGCGATTGCGCCAGGGAACGGATTTCCGCATCGCCGCTGTTGGCGAGTTTTGTTTCGATTTCGTTCCATCTTTCAGGCATAGGGACGCTCCGTCGTCCTTTCATGGCGGCACTCATGCCGTTGAGAATATCGAGTTGCACTTGCGCATCGGTCGTGGTGCGAAGAATGCCTACCAATGCATCGAGCGGGTCGCCGCCGGGCGCCTGGGCCAGGGATTTCGCCGAGCCCAAAAGCAAAACGAAAATCAAAGTAAATCGGATCAGGATCATAAACGTGGTCTGCGCTGCTGTTTCAGAATGCTTCGTGTGTCGCGTTTGCGCTTAAGAAAGCCAACGCGACCTTTGTGGAAAACTGGGTCGTGCATCGTTCGGTTTAGATAGCCCTTTTTCCTCTTCAGTTCGCCGCCAACGCTTTGCTCGCGCTGGTCATGCGCCGGGCAATGAATTCACGCACGCGCGGAATCTTGCAGCTGGCCAGGAGCTGAGCGCCTTTGGCCGAATCGGCCGCCACCACCGGTTCGGTCGCGAACCAGTACATCAGCGGCAGGTTGTGATCGGCGGCATCTTCGCCGCGCGCCAGCAAACCGCTCAGAATTTCAAATCGCTTCTCCACCGGCGTGCGCTGCAGGGCCGAGGCGATGTAAAGTCGCACAAAAGGCGAGCGGTCAGCGCGCGCCATCCGGGCCAGCTTTTGCAAGGCGTCGCTCGAGAGATTCCGTTCTTCGGCCAGGCACTGAATCGACCAGGCGCGCAGGTATTCGTCCTTGTCTTCGAGCCAACGAAGCAACTGCGGCTCGCGAATGACGCCGCAAAGGTGCAAGGCCCATAAAGCGCGCAGGCGCGCCGCGGTGCTTTCGGAACTTTCGACGAGCTGCGTCAACGCGCTGAGGGCCTCAGCATTGCTCTTCGCCCCGCTGGCGCCGGCATGAAATCGTTCCTGCAAAATCCGCCGCGCATGCCGGCTCATCCATTCATTCTTCGAGGGCACCAGTTTCACCAGCTCCTCGACGCTGAGCTTCTGCAAATCCACTCGCGCAGGCTTGGTTTGACCGTAAACCACTTTGAAAATGCGGCCGTTCGAGCGGTCATGCCCATCGACATTGTTGTGATGGCATTGGTTCTTGTCATACCAATCGATGATGTAAACCGAACCGTCCTGATCATAGAGCTGATTCAATGTCTGCGACCATTTGTCGTTGAAGTTGAGAAAATCCGGAGCGTGTTTGCCCACGTAACCCGAGCCGCGTCGTTCCGGGATATCCACGTTCAGCCGTTGGCCATGAATATTTCCGATGAACATTTGCCCGCGATACTCGGCCGGCCAGCTTTCCCCGAGGTAAATCATTACGCCAGCGTGGGCGTGCCCGCCGCCCGCCGCATCCGAGCGCGCATTGCCCGCGTGCGGCCCGCGGCTCCCCGCCCAGTGCACGTGATCGCCATGAGTTTTGATGTGGTCGTAAACGTAAGGATAAACCGGCTTGCGCGACCGCGGGTCGCGCAGTTTTTCATTGCGCCGGATTTCATCCAGGCTCGTCGCGTAATGCTCGCCTCCCTGCCGTTCGTAGCGCGCTCCCTGAATCATGTGCCAGAAATGCGGGACGACACAGGCTTCAATGAAACATTGCCCGAACTCATCAAAATCAATTCCCCACGGATTGCTCGTGCCTTCGGCGAAAACTTCGAAGGTGTGTTTCACCGGATGATATCGCCAGACCGCGGCATCAACCCATTGACGTTCGCTTTCCGGTGTGCCGGGTTTGCCAACGTTCGACGGGCAAAACACTCCGTGACAACCATAAAGCCAGCCGTCGGGTCCCCACATGAACGTGTTCAAGGTCTCGTGCGTGTCGCGCAAATAATCCCAGCCATCCAAAAGCACTTTCGGTTCGCCGGCCGGTTTCGGATTGTCCCAATCGCTCACCGGGACGAAAAGCAAATGCGGCGCGGCGCCAATCCAAACGCCGCCAAAACCCACTTCGAGGCCGCTGACCAAATTGAGCTTCTCCATGAACACGGTGCGCCGGTCGAATCGATGATCGCCATCGGTGTCTTCAAGCACGAGGATGCGATCTTTGCCCTGGCCTTCCGGGGCGCGCTTCGGATAAGTAAATCCTTCCGCCACCCAAACGCGTCCGCGATCATCCAGACAAAATGCAATCGGCTGTTGCACGTTCGGTTCACCGGCGAAAAGGTGCACCTTGAATCCGGGTGGAACGGTCACCGCCGCGGCCGCTTCCTCAGGGGAGAGCCCCGAGAATTTCACAATGTCGGCGGAGGGAATGGCTTCCGCATTCAATTTCAAAGGATCGAGCGCGTTGGCCAAAGCCGGCTTGGCCGCATGAAAAACAAATTGATCGAAATTCACGTGGCCCCAATGGCCTCCCTGTTCATCGACGATGCGAATGAAAATCTCTTTGCCAAGGTGCGGCTGCAAATCCACGATCACCGGCCGGAGGTTTTCGCTTTCATACCCGGAAACCTTCAAGAAGACCTGTTTGGAATCGGCGCGCACGAGTTCGACGCGCGTATTGGCATGCGGCCCGCCCGCGACAAGAAAACTGGCCCACGGATGCGTGACTTTGAACGGAATGGAAGTCAAGATGCCCTGGAGATCATCGCCCGCGATTTCGAAAGTGCCGATCCAGTAATCGCCCTGGTGATCGCTCTTCATATCGCCGCGGCGTTTCGAGACCGTGTCGCCGCGGACAGGCTGGCGCTCGAAAGCTTTTCCTGACGCCGACCAATCTTTGAGCGTGCCGGTTTCGAAATCGAGATTGAGCGGCTGGCCGTCTTGGCCGAGCGGTTTGATGCCGGAAACATTTTCT
>JBFMDG010000221.1:0-10147 GCA_040754135.1 Verrucomicrobiota bacterium | reverse complement strand
GTAAACCCGATGAGTAGTTGTATACCGGTTGCGTCGGTCCTGATTCTGTTTGCTTTACGTTTGCAGGAACTCCGGACCAAGCGAGCGATCATTCCGGGATCGATTCGGGAAACGTTAACGTTGCGTCTGTTCCTGGCCACAGGAACCGTGATGCTGGTCTGTATCATCGTCGAATTCTTGGTTCAAGGGGCGGTCTGGCATTGGATCACTTTTGTGGCCGGCTGGTCTTGCGCGATTGCTTCATTTCTTTTAAGGCGCCGTGCCATTGCTGCACTCGGGCCTTATTGGAGTTTGCACGTCGAGATTCGCGATCAACACGCTTTCATCCAGACCGGCCCGTTCCGCTGGATGCGGCATCCCACTTACACCTCGATGATTCTCGAATTGGTGGCAGGAGCGTTGATCCTGAACGCGTTTGTTTCGCTGCTGATCATTCCGCTGCTTTTCATCCCGGTTCTCATTTATCGCATGAAAGCTGAAGAAGCAGCGCTCGTGGAAAAATTCGGAGAGGCCTACCGCCAGTATCAGATATCGACACCGGCGCTCATTCCGTACAAATGGCCGCGCGCATCATGACCCCGGATCCTTTCCATCGCCGCGTCGTAATCACCGGCATGGGCGTCATCGCTCCCAACGGACATGATCTCGACACGTTTTGGGAAAGCATCCGTTGCGGAGTGAGCGCCGCCGGTTATGTCACGAAATTTGATTGCTCGAAGCTGGCCAATCAACTCGCCGCCGAGGTCCGTGGTTTCGACAGCTTGCTTTACATGGACAAGAAAATGTCCAAACGCTGCGATCGCGCCACACAGTTCGCCATCGCCGCCGCCACTCTGGCGGTCAACGATTCCAAACTCGATGTTCGCCTCATGGATGCCGACCGCATTGGCGTCGTCGAAGGCACGACCGTCAGTTCCATGGAAAGCGTGCTCAAGGGATACCGGAACTTTCTCGAAAACGACGGCTATTCGCAGCTCAGCCCGATCACGGTCGTGAACGGCTATTGCGGAGAAGGGAGCGGGCGCATCGCCATTCACCTCGGCATTCGCGGCCACGCCATCACCTATTGTACCGGATGCGCTTCGGGCAACGACGCCATCGGCCATGCATCGCAAATGATCCGCGACGACGACGTGGATGTGGTCGTGGCCGGCGCGACCGATGAAATGATGATCGAGCCGATGTATGCGGGGCTGGCCATGCTGGGGGTGATGTCGCGCCGGAATGAACGACCGCAACAAGCGATGCGGCCCTTCGACCAGCGGAGAGACGGTTTTGTTCTCGGAGAGGGGGCGGCGTTTGTTGTTCTCGAAGAACTGGCCCATGCCCTGGGGCGGGGCGCTCGCATTTACGCGGAGGTGCTCGGGCACGGACGCAGTTGCGAAGCGTATCACCTGACCGATTCGCATCCGGAAGGGCTCGGGTTCCGTCGCGCCATGGAAAAAGCGTTGCGACGGGCCCGTGTTTCTCCGGCGGAAATCGATTACATCAATGCCCACGGCTCGGCCACGGCGAGCAACGACGTGGTCGAAACGCGCGCCATCAAAGCCGTCTTCGGCGCGCATGCGCGGCGTCTGGCCATCAGCTCGACGAAGCCGATCACGGGCCATACGATGGGGGCAAGCGGTTCGATTGAAACGGTGGTGACGGCGCTGGCATTGCGGCATCAAGTGATTCCGCCGACGATCAATTTGGAAGAGCCGGATCCGGGGTGTGATTTGGATTACGTGGCGCAGGAAGCCCGCCCGTATCCGTTGCAATTGGCGATGAATTTGAGCGCCGGGTTTGGAGGGAAGAATGCCTGTTTGATTTTGCGTGCCTACCCGGCGCGAGTGCAATGAAATACAATTCTGAGTTAACCGCTCTCATTGCTGTCATTTGCAATCTCGCTCTCACTTTCTTCGTTCTCAGCCGCGACCTCCGCTCGATCGTCAATCGCGTTTACTTTCTTTGGGGAACCGCTGTCACCACCTGGAATCTCGGCGCTTATTTTTTGTTTCGCGCGCAGAATCCGGACACGGCGCTGGTCTGGGCTTACGTGCTGCAATGCGGAGTGATTCTGCTGCCGATCACGAATTTGCATCTCACGCTGTTGATCGCGCAGATTTCCATCGGGCGTTTACTGCCGGTCATGTGGGGATTGCATCTGGCGTTGTTGGTGAGTTTGTTCACCGGCCATTTCATTTCGGGCGTGAGGGATTTCGGCTTCGCCTATTATTCCATTGCCGGTCCCGGATTCTGGGCTTTTCTCGCGTTGTACGGCGTCTCCACTTCGGCGACAATGGTGATGCTTTACCACAAGCAACGCAACTTGCCGCCTTTGCATCGAAAGCGAATCCGTTCGCTGCTGCTCGCCTACACGATATTGCTGATGTGCGGCACGAATGATCTGCTGCCGATCCTTGGTTATGATTTTTACCCGTTCACCCAAATCAAGATTTACCCATTCGGAAATATTGCGGCGGTTTTTTACGTGATTGTGGTGGGCTACAGTGTGCTCCAGCATCAACTGCTGGATTTGCACGTGACGCTCAGCAAATCCGCGGCGCATATCGTGCGCTTGCTGTTTTTGTTTTTCACCGGTTTCGTCCTGCTGGCTCTGCTGGCCACGTTGTTCCGGGATCAATTCACGCCGTTTTCCTTTTTCAGTTCCCTCCTCGTGCTGCTTTTCAGCGCGGCCACGGCTTCGTTGTTCTTTCCGAGGCTTTTCGGCAGCGGAGTCGAGCGCCTGGAACGCCGCATCCTCGGTGATCGATTCGAATACCATGCCCAGATTCAAGGCTTCCTCGAATCGATGCAATGGTACACTGACTCGAATCTTCTCCTCGACGGGCTACATGAACTGCTCGTCAAAACCATGCGCGTGCGCAGCTATCACATCATCGTGCTCGATGAAAAGACGCGGATCTTTTCCCTCTTCCGCTCCTACCCACCGGCGCGGGAATCGGATGTGATCCGCTTGCGCAGCGATGCGCCGCTCTTCGAATTGTTTCAGCGGCATCGCATGGATTATCTCCCATTCAACATCGCCTATGCCGTGCCCGGAGAAACGGATGTCGAGAAAATGATTCGCACCGAATTGGGGCGCTTCCAGCCGGAGTTCTGTTTTCCACTCTATTCGGACGATGCTCCGTTCGGGCTTTTTCTCATTGGGGAAAAGATCAGCGGCGAACCCTTTACGCCGCACGATCTGCATTTGCTGACGGCGCTGGTGAAAAACCTGAGCCTGCATTTGAATCAGATCCGGTTGAAAAACCAGATTCTGCTTGCGCAGGAGATGGACCTGCTCGGCATGATGTCGCGCGGCATGGCGCACGACCTGAACAACCTCATGACGCCGATCTGGACATTTACGCAATTGGCGAAAGATCTGCCGATGGACGAAAGCACGGCGGCTTTGCTCCCGCTCGTTTCCCGCAACGTCGAAACCATCCGCGCCTACATCAAGGAAGCGTTGTTCTTTTCCAACACCCAGAAGCCGCATTTCGGATTCAGCCCTATCGCGCAAACGATTCAACAAAGCATCGAGCTGGCCCGGCCACGCGCCAAACTCAAGCAGGTGACCATCCGTTGCATCGACATCGCGGAAGTGGCCCTTGAAATGGATTCGGTTTTGATCCAGCGGCTGATCTGCAATTTGCTCGCCAATGCCGTCGATGCGTCGCCGGTCGGTTCCGAAATCCACGTCCGTTTTTTGCCGCTGAGCAAAAACAAAGCGGACCGCGACTGGTACCGGCTCGAAGTCATTGATCATGGCGAGGGCATCAGTCGAGAGAATCTAAAAAAAGTTTTCATCCCTTACTTCACCACCAAAGATCGGGGGAATGAACGGCGCGGATTCGGCCTTGGCCTGGCCATTTGCCGGAAAATCGTTCACCTCCACGATGGCAACCTGAACATCGAGAGCCAGGAAAGTCGGGGCACGGTGGTGCAGGTTGATTTGCCGAGTCACCAGCTCAACGCGCGCCCCCGTGATCTGGCGCTTTCTGCATGAAGACCTTGCTTCTCATCAGCAAAGCGCCCGGGTTTTCCGAAGCCATCCGCGCGCTGCTCGATCCCAAGGTGTATCGACTCGTTTCCGTGCAGGTGGTGGCGGAAGCCGAGCAACTGCTTTGCAGCCGTGTTTTCGACGCGTGCATCTTCGACGCCGATTTGACCGAGGTTGAGCCGATCCGCACTGTGCAGGACCTGCTTCAGTTGCATCCGGGATGCCGCATCCTGATTTATGCGTCGGCCACTTCCTGGGAATGGGAAGAGGAAGCCTATTTGCTTGGGGTGCGTCAGATTTTGTCCAAACCGATTCGAGGGCGGCTGTTGGTGGCACTGCTCGATCGGTTCTGGCAGGAGGACAACGCCGCCGCGGTGACCCTGGCGCTTCCCGCGCGCAATGAAAACAAGCCGGTCGAAGCGCTTCGCAATCCGGTCAAAACCCTCGAAGTGTTGCGGGATTTCTCGGGCATCCTCACGCACAGCCTTTTTCCCGAAGCTTTGCCGAAAGAATTTCTCCTTTTGCTGCGGGAAATTATTGGAGTGCATCGCGCCGCTATTTTTCTGAGAAAGCCAGCCGGGCTGGTGAGCAAACCGCATATCTCCTGGGAAGACCGCCGCCTGCGCGCCGCCTGCGCCATCGGGCTCTCCCATGATCTGCTCGATCATTTCGAGCTGTCCCTGGATGGCGGCATTGGCGGATTCGCTTTTCGACAGAACCGCATTTTGCGATCCGACAGCGAAGAAGTGGCGCGAAGCCGCGAGATGCAAAAGGAGTTTGAGTTGCTCGGCGCATGCATCGCCGTGCCGATTCTCGATCGGGAAACCTTGCTGGGAGTGGCGGTATTCGATCAACGCGTAACCGAGGAGCCGTTCACCAATGAGGAACTGGCGTTGATTTTTCATCTGCTCGAAGAACTGGCCCTGGCCCTGAAAAATAGCTGGCTCCACGATCAACTCGCCGCCAATCACCAGATGATGGGCGAAGTGCTCAACCAGATCGGCTGCGGGTGCATCGTGATCGATCGCAATCTGGAAATCCTCCATGCCAATTCGGCCGCGGCCAAATATTTCCAGCCGCGTCATGGCACGCCCGCGCCGCTGACTTTCAGTCATTTGCCCCAGCCGATCGGCAGCAAAGTCTTCGAGGTCCTCCGATCCGGCACGGCCATTCCCTCGTTTAAATACGAACCTGATGATGAGCGCGGCGCACTTTTCCGCATCACCATCACCCCTTTCAATCGCTCCGGCTCGCGCCATCCGAACGCGGCGCTTTTGGTCGTCGAGGACGCCACGCAAGCCGAACATACCCAGCGTTTGGAAATCGAGACTTCGAATTTGCGACTGGTCAAAAGCATGGCCCAACATCTCGCCCATGAAATTGGCAATTCGCTCGTGCCCATTGTCACTTACAGCCAGCTCGAAACCGATCGCAACAATGATCCCGAGTTGAAACAGTCCCTCTCCCAGGCCATGGCCAAAGGACTCACACGCATCGCGCGGCTCTCGAATCAGATGGTCTTCCTCGCGCACGACGACATGGGCCCAGCCGAATCGATTCCAGTGGGCATGCTCATTGAAGATTCCTTTGCTGAAGCCAAAAAGTATTACTCGGAAAGAGGCGCCAGCTTGAAAGTCTCGGGCGATCACCGATCCCTGCTGCTCAGTGGCAATCGCGCCGGACTCAAGCACGCGTTGGCGGAATTGATCCTGAACGGGCTCCAGGCCAATCCGCGCGCGCCAGAAGTGGAAGTGCAAACCTTCCTCGAACGCGATGAAGCCCAGCGGAGCTGGCTGCGCATCGAGGTGCGGGATCATGGAAACGGATTTTCCGCCGAAGCGCTCCACCGCGCGCGCGATCCGTTTTTCACGACGCGCAATGTCGGGCTCGGCCTCGGGTTGACTGTCGCTCGCAAAATCATCGAAGCGCATCAGGGCACGGTGGAAGTCGCTCCGTCCGTTCCAGGCCAGGGCGGACGCATTGTGTTGTCGCTCCCCCTCGAGCTCTTGCCTGAATCTGCAACTGAACCCCAAACCCAACCCTGAACTCATCTATGTTGATCAAACCACCCCTCCTGCTTGGCGCGATCTTTCTCGGTCATGCCACCGCTTTCGCGCTCGGCATCCGCGTGCCCAATCAGGATGCCCATGCCACGGCCCGAGGTAATGCCTTCGTCGCCACCGCCGATAATCCATCGGCCATTTACTACAACCCGGCCGGCCTTTCCCAATTGGAAGGACACCACGCCCGAGTCGGAATTTACGGCATCACCCTCGAATCCCGCTACCGGTCGCCTTCCGGGCGCGAAGTGACCACCGAAGACAATTTCGCCGCCGTGCCTCAGCTCTATTACGCCTTTGCTCCGGCGGAGAAGCCTTTGGCCTTTGGCCTGGGCATTTACGCGCCGTACGGACTCTCTCTCGAATGGCCCGAGGACTCCGGTTTTCGCACGCTCGCCATCGAAGGAGAAATTCAATACGCCACCATCAATCCCGTTGTGGCCTGGGAGATTTTGCCGAATGTATCCATCGCCGCCGGACCGACTTTCAATTTGGCTGAAGCAGAATTGCGCCGTGGACTGTTCGCGCCGGCTCGCGAATTTCGTTTCAAGGGCGACGATTTCGACATCGGCTACAACGTCGGGCTGCTCTGGAGATTGCACGAGCAGCATGCACTGGGATTGAGTTACCGCAGCATCACGACCATGAATTTTGAAGGGCAATCGGATTTGGATCCGTTTGCGAGTGATCCGGCGGCCACGGGCCGTCTGAAGTTCCCCCAGCATATCATTGCCGGCTGGTCGTATCGGCCCACGCCGCAATGGAATTTCGAATTCAATGTCGATTGGACCGATTGGGAGCGCGTCGACAGTTTGGATCTGACGCAGAGCTTTGGAAACTCGAGCGTGCCGCTCGGATGGCAATCGAGTTTTTTTTACGAATGGGGTGTCACGCGCTCCTTCGAGAACGGCTATGCGCTCAGCGCCGGCTACATCTACAGTGAAAACTCTGTGCCGGATGAAACGTTCAATCCCATCGTGCCCGATTCCGACCGCCACATCTTCAGCGTTGGCCTGGGCCGGCGCTACGAGAGCATTCCCGGTTTGCGCTGGGATCTGGCCTATCAATTTGCCTATGGACCCAACCGCATGGTGAGCGGTAGCCCTCTGAACCCAAACTTCTTTCCTCCGCCCGCTGGCGAAAGTGCCGACGGCGCATACCGATTCTTGAGCCATGCCTTCACCTTTTCTATCGCCTACCGGTTCTAATTCGAATCCGAGTTCGCATTCGAATTCACCGAAACCGATCGATCCGCAAAAGCGGACGCTCCTGATCGTGGATGATGAAGAGGGGCCGCGTCTTTCCATTCGAGCGGTGTTCAAGGAGGAATTCAACATCCTCATGACCGACAATGGCACGACCGCCGTGGAACTGGCCGAACAACATGTCATCGACGCCGCCGTGCTGGACATCCGCATGGTGGAAATGTCGGGGATTGAATTGCTGAACCGGTTGAAAAAAATCGACCCGGGAATCGAAGTTGTGATGTTGACCGCCTATGAAACGACCGAGACGGCGCGGCAAGCGCTGCGCTTGGGAGCGTGCGATTATCTGACGAAGCCGTTTGATATTCCCACGCTGCGCGAAGCAGTTCATACCGCGATGGAACGGCGCGCTGTTTCCAATGAACTCCGGGCCAACAACCGCCGCCTGCAGGAACTGCAAAAGGAGATCACGACCTACAAACTGCGCGAGGAAATGGCGCGCAGCCAGGGCGAGATTTACGCCAGCATCATTCACGATATCAACGGCCCGCTCACCGTGATTCCGGGTTACATCGAGCTGCTCAACCGCCAGGTCCTCGAAGAAGGGCTTCTTGGACGCGACCGTGCCCAGATGGCCAAGGATTATCTCAACACCATCAATCGGCAGATCCAAAACTGCACCCAGATCTCACGACGGTATCTGAATTATTTGCGCACGCAAGGCCAGCCCGAGTCGCAGGTCGAGGTGAATCAAATCCTCACTGACCTTGCCGAATTGCTGCGCGTTCATCCGGCCATGCACAAGAATCAGCTTGTCGTTTCGCGAATGACCGATGGCATCCAGGCCCAGATCAATGGAACCGATCTGATGCAAATCCTGTTAAACCTCACCATCAACGCGCTGCAATGCTCGAACACCCCTCATCGTGTCGTGGTTTCGGGTCAATGCTTAACCCTGCCGGTGGACCTGGCCGCGCTGAACTCGAGACGTTCGGTTTTTCTGGCTGCGGAAAAATTCCGGCCCGAGGATTCGTTGCTGGTCCTGTCGGTCGAGGACAACGGTTCCGGCATTCCGGAAGAGCTTCTGCCGAAAATATTCGAGCCTTACTTCACCACCAAACCGCGTGGACAAGGCACCGGCTTGGGCCTCCCGATCGTGAAACGTTTGGTGCATCAGGCCAACGGCGCGATTCTGCTCGAGACCAATCCCGGCCAGGGAACGCGCTTTGCCGTTTATCTGCGGAAAGCGGCGCCACCCGCTTGATCCCGGTAACACCGTTCCGTCCGGTCGAAGCATTTCCGTTCGTTGCCGCCAGTCCGGTCCCGCCTGAAAATTCGGGCGGCGATGTGACGCTCTTTTTTTCTCGGCCTCTGCGCGCCTCTTGCGCATGATCGCTGCGACGATCAACCGCCCGAACATGAAGATTTTTGAACTGAACCACGTGGCGATTCACGTTGTGGACGTCGAAAAAAGTTGCCGGTTTTATCGAGAGATTTTGCGCCTGGAACCGATGGCGCGCCCCGCTTTTGCATTCCCGGGCGCCTGGTTCCGTCTCGGCTCTGATCAGGAACTGCATCTCATCGGGCAACGCCAGGATCCCGTGTTCGCACACAATCGCGGTAATCATTACGCGTTGCGCGTCGATGATCTCGACGAATGGGAACAGCATTTCCGAGCAGTTGGCATCGAGTTCTTGCCTCGACGCGAACGTCCCGATGGCGCCTGGCAGGTTTACGTGCGTGATCCCGATGGCCACGTCATTGAATTGTTCACGCCGCCGCCCGCGAATCGCAGCCTTTAGTCTCGTCTAGACTAAACAATTCAGCCTTGCTGCATGGAAGGCGCATGACTAATTCTTCGAGGGATCGCTGGGTTCGTGTCAAACGAGCTGCCATGATGTTTCCATTCACAATCCGTTTGCTGGTCATCGCGGTCGGGCTGCCTGCTCTTCTCCAAGTCTCGACCGCGGCTCCGAGTGAAATCCCGCCGCAACAAATCGAGTTCTTCGAGAAAAAAATCCGGCCGCTGCTGTCCGAACATTGCTACGAATGCCACAGCACCGCTTCGAAAAAAATTAAAGGCGGCCTGCTTCTCGATTCCCGCGAAGGCCTTTTGAAAGGGGGCGACTCCGGGCCGGCTCTCGTTCCCGGTGAGCCTGAAAAAAGCCTGCTCGTTCAGGCAGTGCGTTACCAGGATGACGATCTGCAAATGCATCCGAAACATAAACTCGATCCGGAGCAAATTGCCGATTTGGAAGCCTGGGTGAAAATGGGCGGGCCCGATCCGCGCAAACCCGCCGCCGGCGCAACGCCGCTTCCCGCCGGCATCGACCTCGAAGCAGCGCGGACATTCTGGTCCTTTCAACCGGTGCGCGATCCGATTGTGCCTTCGGTTAAAAACTCGCGCTGGCCAAAAACGGACGTGGACCGGTTCGTTCTCGCGCGGATCGAAGAGAAAAACATTGCTCCGAATCCCGATGCCGATAAGCGCACATTGCTCCGTCGCGCCACCTTCAACTTAACTGGCCTTCCCCCCACGCCGCAGGCCATGGACGATTTTCTTGCCGACAAATCGCCGCACGCTTTCGAGAAAGTCATCGATCGCCTCCTCGAATCGCAGGCTTACGGCGAACAGTGGGGGCGGCATTGGCTCGATCTCGTTCGTTATGCCGACACCTCCGGCTGCAATTCCGATTACCCCATTCCCAGCGCTTACAAATACCGCAACTACGTCATCGAATCCTTTGGCCGCGACAAACCGTTCGATCAATTCCTTCGCGAACAAATCGCGGGCGATCTTCTCCCGGCCTCGAGTGAAAGCGAGCGCCACGAAAAAATTATCGCCACCGGCTATCTGGCCATCGGCCGGCGCTTTGGATCGCGCGCCAGCGAGT
>JBFMDG010000220.1:0-10174 GCA_040754135.1 Verrucomicrobiota bacterium | reverse complement strand
GACCTTACAGCCCACTGCGGGGATGCTCGGTCCTCGCCGCCTTGGCCACGGCCAAAATCCCTCGCCGCAGGACCCCACGCAATTTTCAGACAGGCTCTTAGAGAATCTGGTTCAAGGAAACAGGCCGCGAGAGAATTTAAAAACTGCTCCGATTTTCATGTCCAATATTCGCGCTTAGACGGAAGTATTGTACAGCGGACACATGCTAGAAATCATTCATCATCGCGATGGAATACGGTGGAAATCCTTTCGCTGGCGGGCAGAGGCGAACGAATGCTGCCCCGTCCGACGCGACAAGCGGGCGCGCGTTCAACTTCAGCGCGTTTGCGCTGGCGCATCTCGATAAGTTTTCGCACACTGGTGTCTTCAGCGGCGGCGGCATCGCGGTGACGAACATCACTGACATGGCCGCGTTCAAAGAGAAGGTGAAGCTTGTGTTTGTCAGCTACGGCAGTCGTGAACTGGGCGGTGATCGCACCAGTCGCGGCGGTGATCCCAAAGCGAATACCGAAGCGCTCAAGGTGGCTGGCATAAACGCACACTTCTACCTTTCCCTGAACACTGCGCACGAGTGGCAATCGTGGCGACGCAGCCTCCGCGAGTTCGCGCCGTTGTTGTTCAAGAATTGAACTCGCCCAACTCCTTTTCAAACCGGTAATCAAATAATGTGACACGAGACGGCCTCGCCATTTTGCGACACGAACGGCGGGAAGGATCCCACACCGTTCGCGTGTTTGTTTGGCACGCCCATTTGACCAAGCCGCTCAACCTAGCAATGAACAAGCTGAAATCGATTCTCATTCTTCTGGCGGGAGGGCTGATGGCCTTCGATACGTTTGCTGCGGAGATGCCCGAGCGTCCGATCCATGTGCTCTATTTGGGACCGGTGGAGACTGGACGTTCTGGTCTGAGATCCGGCGGAGGTTTCGGCGCCGGCTCGCGCACCAACTATGTCTATTTGCCGGGCCAGACGCTCGCGCCCGAGGCGATTTACTTCGACCACCTCACCAGTGCCACAAACCTGACCGACGCTTACTTGAAGCACTTCGATGCCGTGGTGCAGGTCATGCCGGACAGCGAGCTCGGCGCGACGCAACGAAAGATGATCGAGAGTTTCAAAAAGCCGGGCCATCCGCTGCTCAAGTACGCCGAGCGCCCGCCGGATGCAGCGATGCGTGAAGCTGTGCTCGGCGGCGTGGGCAACAACGCGAAAGCGGCGTGGGAAGCTTTGCTCGCTTCTCGGGCGCCGCTCAGGCGGCAGGCCGGTGAGGTGCCGAATTACGAGCGCCGACCGGAGCCGGTCCAGTATCAGCTTCCTCTCTCTCCGAAAGAGAGCATCAAATACACGCAGGTGCCGGCGGATTTCGAGCTGCAACTCTTCGCCGCGGAGCCTGACATCGTGAAGCCGATCTACATGGCTTGGGACGAGCGCGGGCGGGCGTGGCTCATCGAAGCGCTCGACTATCCCCACGGCCTGGTGGACGCAGGGCAGCCTGGAAAAGCAACGGTTAAGATTTGCGAGGACACCAACGGTGACGGCAAGGCGGACAAGTTCACCATCTTCGCTGATAAGTTGAATCTTGCCACTTCGCTCGTCTTCGTGAATGGCGGCATCATCGTCTCCGAAGCGCGCCACATGCTTTTCCTGAAGGACACGAACGGCGACGACAAAGCCGACGTGCGCGAGTCGCTGCTGCCCGGCTGGGGCGTTGCCGATTCACACGCGATGCAAAACTATCTCACTCGCGGCTTTGACAACTGGCTTTACGGCGCGGTGGGTTACTCGAATTTCCGCGGCAACGTCGGCGGGAAGGAGATGCAGTTGGGCCAGGGCATCTTTCGCTTCAAGGCTGATGGTTCCGTCCTGCAATTCCTCCATCAATACAACAACAACACCTGGGGTCTGGGATTGAATGCGCACGGCGACGTCTTTGGTTCAACCGCGAATGGCAATCCGTCGTTCTACGGCTACCTGCCGGCTTACATTCTCAATCCGACACAGCCCACCTTTGGCCGTCGTGGTGGAAACGGCTTCCGGCCCGGTTATCGGCTGGACACGAACAACTCTTCAGATACCGCGACGGCGAACCTTCGCCGCCTGCCATCCGCCAAGTCGCTCGCGCCCGGCATGCGCATGCATCCGAACACACCGAACGTTCGCATGGTGGATAACTTTGGCGGCTACACCGCAGCGTCGGGACACGGCTTCATGATTAGCGACGCCTTGCCGGCGCGGCTTCAAGGCAAAGCATTGGTGACAGAACCGACCGCAAAGCTGATTGGGATCATGGACATTCAACGCGACGGCGCAGGGTACAAAGCGCTTGACGGCTTCAATCTGCTTGCCAGCACCGACGAATGGATGTCGCCGATCTTTGCGGAGGTCGGACCGGACGGCGCGATTTGGGTGATTGATTTCTACAGCTTTGTCATTCAACACAACCCGACCCCGAGCATTCAATTAGCTGGCATCCAGGCCAGGACCGGTCGCGGCGGCGCGTACATTACGGAGAACGATCTGCGCGACCAAACTCATGGACGCATTTACCGCGTCGTGTGGAAGGACGGCCCGCGCAGTTCGATCCAGTCACTCGCGAACGCGAAGGTTCCCGAACTTGTCGCGGCGCACGATAGCGGCAACCAATTCTGGGCTCTCACTGCGCAACGTTTAATCGTTGACAACAAGATGAAAGAGGCCGCGCCTGCACTGAAGAAGCGCGTCACGTCCGGCATCGGCGGCAAAGGCGCCATTCATGCGCTTTGGTCGCTGGAAGGCATCGGCGCGCTCGACAAAGAGACGCACCAGAAAGCGCTGCTCGACAAAGACGCCACGCTCCGTCGCAACGCCATCCGCGCGTTGCCCGCGAATGAAGCAGGACGGCAGCTCTTCTTCAGCAGTGCCGTCATTCAGGATCCTGATTTGCTCACGCGCCAGGTTGCCCTCACGAAGCTCGCCGAGTTTCCGACCATCCCGGAAATCCAGACCGTGGTCGCTCAGCTTCCACGCGTCGAAGCGAACATGAGTGACCCCTTTCTGAACGACACACTGACGTTGCTCGGTCGCATCCACAAAGTCGCCGCAGTTGGAGAAAACGAGGTGAAGGTGACCGCTGGCGACGTGAAGCGTGGCGAAGATTTGTTCTTCAACAGTCCTGTGGCGGCCTGCGCGTCGTGCCACATGGTCAACGGGAAGGGTGGCGACGTCGGCCCGATCCTCGATGGCATCGCAGTCCGGGCCGATAAGGCCTACATCACCGAAAGTCTGATGGATCCGAACGCCAAACTCGCGAAAGGTTTTGAGAGCCTCACCATTTCGCCGATGCCGCCGCTGGGCGTGCTGCTGAAGGAGCAGGAAGTCGCGGATATCCTGGCCTACCTCGACACTCTGAGGACCCCCCCGAAGGACGGCGTGACGGTCCCCGTGAAAAAGGTTAATCCCTTCGAGTAAAGATGAAGAAACTCATTATTATTGGACTGTGTTGTCTCTTGAACGTGGGTGCAGCGGACGCGCTGCAACCTGACTCGGACGGCTATATCCGCCATTGGCTCCTGCTCGCTCCGATCGCTCTCGCGGAGGGAGAGACCGGCTCGGAAGCGATCTTTAAAGAACAGATCAAAGACGAAGCCACGCTTCGACCCAAGGCCGGCGACAAGCTGAAGATTGGCGGGAAGGAATTGACCTGGAAGGCGATCACCGCAACGACCAATTATTTCGACTTCGCCGCAAGCGTCAATACCCTCGGAGAAAAGGAAGCGGGTTACGCGGTCACCTACATCGAGTGCGAAACGGAGAAGCCGGATGTGATCATGGCCGTTGCGAGCAATGACCAGGGACGCATCTACCTTAATGGCGTGGACATTTATGTCTGGAGCGAGCCGCGCACGCTGACGCTCGATTCCGAAAAGGGAAGAGTCACGTTGAAGAAGGGCGTCAACGTCATCGTATTCAAAGTCATTAACGAGCAGGGCAATTGGCAGGGCGCGATGCGCCTCCTGGACAAAGCCGGCGCCCCGCTGAAGGACCTGAAAATCAAATCGACGCCCTGAGGGAAGAAAATGAATCGAACGTTGCTGACCGTGATGCCGTTCGGAAATTCGGTTGTTGAATCCCAAGGGGATTCCGACTCAAAGCCCAGGGTTGCGAGGCACGAGCTTTCCACCCGGGCGGCAAAGTTTTCAAGCTGGCCCCCCAATAGGAGTCACATGAAAATCATTGAAAACATCCTCTCCCTGACGATCGTGCTGCTCGCCATCAGTGCGACTGCTCAGCCCGCCGAAAAACCGGTAACGCTGAAAGACACGTTTCAAGCTCATTTCCTTGTGGGCACGGCGGTCAATCGCAACATGGCCATGGGCGGAACGGGATTTCGCCGAAGCGCAGAGCAGACGGCGAAGGATATCGCATTGCTCAAAGAGCAATTCAATCAGATCACCGCGGACATCGCCAACAACGCGGCCACCACCGAAGGCGGACTCTTGAGCGACGCCGATAAAAAACTGGCTGACGCCTACGCCGGAATCTTCCGCGCCTTCCTGAAGCATCGTGACTCCGTGAAAATGGTTACCTTCTGGGGCGTGAATGACGCCGTGTCCTGGCCGCGGCAAGGCCGTCCGCTTCTTTTCGATAGCGAGAATAAACCCAAGCTCGCGTTTGACGCAGTCATTGCCGAAGCTAAGAATGCGAGTGCAAAATGACACGCTCGACGCAAATGTTCGTTCTGTGCGGACTGCTCGTCCTGGGCAGCAGTATCTTCGCCCGTGCGGCTTCCATTGGGCGAACAGCATTCATCGAGAAACATTGCGCCGAATGCCATGACGGGACGATGAAGAAAGGTGGGCTGGATCTGACCGCCTTACCGTACGAGCCGCAAGACAAAGCAAATGTGGAAACGTGGATCAAAGTGCATGATCGCGTTAAAGCCGGCGAGATGCCCCCCAAGAAGAAGAAAACGCGTCCTGATCAGATCTCGTTGAACGAATTCGTCGAGACGCTGGCTTCGGAATTAACGGCCTCGGAAAGAGCGGTTGTCGCGCGCGATGGCCGTGCGATGCAGCGGCGGCTGAATCGTTACGAGTACGAGAATGCGCTCCGCGATCTTTTGAATGTGCCGTGGGTTCAGATACGAAACAAGCTTCCGGAGGATGGTGAAGCTTATCGTTATAACAAGAGTGGCGAAGCGCTCGATGTCTCGCACGTGCAGATCGCGCGTTACATGAGTGTCGCGGATTACGCGATGCGCCAGGCGATGAGCGTGCAACTCGAGCGCCCGCCGACCACCACCAATCGTTATTACGCGCGAAATGAGCCGAGTTTGACCGGACAATTCCGGCCCCGCGAAAATTCCACTTTGCCTGATCGTCATTCGTTCCCGGTGCTCGATTCTCGCGCGCAACCGGAGGTGCGCGCCGGCCGCGCGCCGCTCTCGGATCCCGCGACACGAGATCGCGAGGCAGTTGGCAAAGTCTCAAGCATTTTCAGTGACGCGGGAGGGTATAGTTGGGGGCAGTTCCGCGCGCCGGTCGCTGGTCGCTATCGTCTGCGCTTTAGCGGATATTCGATCTGGGTCAGCGGCGGCGGGATTGGCCGGTGGTTTTACGAAGGGCAGGGAGCAGAGAAAGCGCCGGTTTACCATTTGCCTTTGTGGCATCGTCCCAACGTCGATGAGGTTTGGCCGGGGCGCCGTGATGAACCGATTGGCGTTTATGCGCAAACCTCCGGTCAAAGTCGTCCTTTGGGAGAATTCGATTTCGCGCCGCAGCCGACTGTCCATCAAATCGAGGCAATTCTGAATGTGGGTGAAGTCATTCAGACCGATGGCATGCGCTTATTCCGCACGCGCGTCAACGGCACCGATGAACAATATGTCAACCCGCTCGCGCAAAAGGATGGCATGCCGGGGTACGCCGTCCAATGGATGGAAGTTGAAGGTCCACTCTACGATGATGCAACGGGTTCTGGCTATCGGCTGCTCTTTGGCGATCTGCCGCTAAAGCGGCTAGAGTCAGGACAGAAAGGGGTGATGCTCGAAGTCGGTATGCCAGCGGCACAGGGACCCGGCGGTCGCGGCGCGCCCCGCGGCACGGGCGGAGGTTTTGGCGGCCGATTCGGGCCCCGCACAAGGCAAGTCGCTGTCGAAGTTGTTTCGGAGCAACCCTCAGTCGACGCGGAGCGGCTGCTGCGAGCGTTTATGAACCGCGCCTATCGTCGGCCTATCGAGGAAGCTCATCTGCAACGTTTCCTCGTCCTCTTCAATGATCAGTACGGCAAAGGTTCAGGTTTTGCGAAGTCGATGCTCTCCACCTACACCGCGGTTCTGTCGTCGCCCGGATTCCTTTTCACCGATGAAAAACCCGGACGTCTCGACGATTACGCCTTGGCATCGCGCCTCTCGTTCTTCCTCTGGAACTCGGAGCCGGACGAAACCCTGCGCGATTTGGCGGCGCGCGGTGAGTTGCATCATTCCGAAACGTTGCGTGCCCAAACGGAACGGCTGCTCAAGGATCCCAAATCAATGCGATTCGTGGAAGCGTTCACCGATTACTGGCTCGACCTGCGCAAGATTGATGACACCTCTCCGTCCACCACGCTCTACAACGATTATGAACTCGATGATCCGTTGAAACTGGCCGCAATGGAGGAGACACGGTTGTTCGTCGCCGAAATGCTTCGCGCCGATCTGCCCGCGAAGAACATTGTCGATTCAGATTTTACTTTTTTGAACGAACGTCTGGCGAACCATTACGGCGTGCCCGGAGTCCTAGGGGCGAAAATGCGGAAGGTGACGCTGCCTAAGAATTCGGTTCGCGGCGGATTGATGACTCAATCGAGCGTCTTGAAAGTCACAGCCAACGGCACCACCACCTCGCCAGTCCTGCGCGGCTACTGGATTACCGAACGCATCCTGGGGTATCAGATTCCGCCGCCGCCACCGGTTCCCGCCGTGGAGCCGGACATTCGCGGAGCGGTCACGCTTCGCCAGCAGCTTGAAAAGCATCGCAATGACGCCAGTTGCGCGTCGTGTCACAGCAAAATGGACCCACCTGGCTTCGCGCTGGAGAGTTTTGATGTGATGGGTGGCTGGCGCGACCGCTATCGCGCTGTCAAGGAGGGCATTCAGCCAGAGAGCGGTGTGGGTCTGAACGGGCAGGCGTTTGCCTTTTACTACGCGCTGCCTGTGGACTGCGCCGGTGAATTGCCGGATGGCCGTGCGTTCAAGGACATTCGTGAATTCAAGGCTCTGCTGTTGCAGCATGAAGTTCCGCTGGCGCGCAACCTGGTCCAGCAGTTGATCACCTACGCAACAGGCGCGCCGGTGCGCTTCTCGGATCGTGAAGCGGTCGAAACAATCATGCAGCGTTCCAGTTCGCGTCAGTTCGGCATGCGCACAATCGTGCACGAGATCGTCCAGAGTGAGTTGTTTTTGAAGAAGTAATCAGTAATCAGTAATCAGTGAGCAGTGAGCAGTAATCGTAATCAGTAATCAGTAATCAGTAATCAGTAATCAGTAATCAGTAATCAGTAATCAGTAATCAGTAATCAGTAATCAGTAATCAGTGAGCAGTAATCAGTAATCAGTGAGCAGTAATCAGTAATCAGTGAGCAGTAATCAGTAATCAGTGAAAAAACTGAACTATGCAACTTGAATACGTCAGGCATTTCAGGGAACTGGAAGTTTACAAGCGCCAGCGGACGCTCTCAAAGGAAGTGTTTGCGTTGAGTAAACGCTTTCCTCGCGAAGAGCAGTATTCGTTGACGGATCAATTGCGCAGGTCGTCGCGTTCCATCGGTGCTCAGATTGCCGAAGCATGGGCAAAGCGGCTGTACCCGAAACATTTCATCAGCAAGCTCACGGACGCTGATGGTGAGCAAATGGAGACGCAGCATTGGCTGATTGAAGCGGGAGAGTGCAACTATCTGGCGGAATCAGACTCCAACCGATTGCTCAGTCTTTGCGATGAGATTGGCCGTATGCTAGGCTCCATGATCCGCAAGGCTGAATCGTTCGCGTCGAATGACTACCTTCGCGAAGAACCGCCCCCATACTTGGTGAACACCGCACACGAACCGGAATCCTGATTACTGATTACTGATTACTGACTACTGACTACTGACTACTGATTACTGACTACTGACTACTGATTACTGACTACTGATTACTGACTACTGACTACTGACTACTGATTACTGATTACTGATTACTTCCCCATGAACGCTCCCTTCATCCACACCCGCCGGCCCATCTCGCGTCGCCGCTTTCTTCTCGGAACAGGCATTGCCCTGTCGCTGCCGTTCCTCGACTCGATGATTGCGCCGTTCGCGCGAGCCGCAGCATTGCCATCCCCTCTTGCGCGGGGTGCGGCGCCGCGACGAATGTTCGCGATCTGCAACAATCTCGGGTTGTTGCCGGAACATTTCTTTCCCAAAGGCAGTGGGCGGGATTACACCCCTTCGCTGTACCTCCAGTTGCTTCAGGAACACCGAAATGACTTCACCGTTTTCAGCGGTGTGTCGCATCCAAACGTGGATGGTGGGCATCCTTCGGACATCAGCTTTCTCACTGCTGCGCCCCATCCGGCCAGCAGTTCTTTCCGCAACACCATTTCGCTGGACCAATACATTGCCGAGCGTATCGGAACGCTCACACGCTTTCCTTCAATTACCCTCGCGGTGAATGGTGGCCGCAGTTTATCCTGGACGGGCGGGGGCGTGGCGATTCCACCGGAACAAAGCGCCTCCGCCGTGTTTAAGCAGCTTTTCCTGCAAGGGACGCCGGAAGAAGTCGAAGCTCAGATTCGCGAGATCGACACGGGCCGGAGCATCCTCGACGCCGTCGCGGACCAGGCGAAGGACTTGCAGCGGAAAGTCGGCGCAAGCGACCGCAGCCGGCTCGATCAATACTTCAGCAGCGTGCGCGATTTGGAGAGCCGCCTTCAGGCTTCACGTGGCTGGGAAAGCAAACCGAAGCCAGTCGTCAAGGCGAGCGAGCCGGTCGATCCCTCAAGTCCCGCGCAATACATGGCCAAAGTGAAACTCATGTATGATCTCGCAAAGCTCGCGTTCGAAACGGATTCGACTCGTGCAATCACGCTGATGCTGAACAGCGTTGGGACGCCAGTGATGCAAATCCAGGGCGAGACGATTACGGACAGCTACCACAACCTCTCCCATCATGGGAAATCAGCGGACAAGCTTGCGCAGTTGAAAGTCGTTGACGAATGGCACATGAGATTGCTCGCTGGCCTCTTTCGAGATCTGAAATCCATTCGCGAGGGCGAAGAGACTCTGCTGGATCGCACAATGATTCTTTACGGTTCCAACCTCGGCGACGCCAACGCTCACTCAACCACAAACATGCCGACGCTTTTCGCCGGCGGCCGGTTCCGCCATGGACAGCACCTCGAATTTGATTCGAAGCAAAATTACCCGCTGCCGAATCTCTTCGTCTCCATGCTCCAGCAGATGGGAATCGAACAAGACCGATTCGCTTCCTCGACTGGAACCATGCGCGGATTGGATGTGCGGTCGTGAGCTTATGAATCGATTCGGATTACTTTTCGCGGTGTTGTTGGCGGGCAACATGGTCCACGCGAACGCCGAGGAAATCGTGATTGATTTCGAGCAAGCCGAAATCGGCAAACCGGTGACAAACTGGGTGGAAAAAGGAGTGACCTTCACACTGGCCCATCAACCGAAGAAAACGAAAGCTTCCGGGCGCGTGATGTTTTTCCCACATCTGGCGACGAAGCATAAAGGCATTCTCTGCGCGATGGCCGACGAACAAATCCCCGTCCAGGCCACATTCCCGAAAATGGCTTCGTCTGTGACCCTCGTTCTTTGGGGCTCCACAGGTTGCCCGGCATTACTGGAGGCCTTCGATAAAAATGGAACGCTTGTGGACAAAGCTTCCTTGGATAGTGTGCCTGGGCGGACCAATCCAGGCGACCCGATCCCGATGTTTCAACTGTCGGTGAAAGCTTCAGAAATCGCTTACATTCGATTTAGCGGTCCGCGCACGGGAGAATTTCTTGCCGCGGACGAAGTTCGGTTCACGCCTTGTTTGGTTTCCAAAGACTGAGTATCTCGAAGGAGAGGTTTAGCCGATGCGGCGTGGGTCCAGCTTCGCCATTAAATCGAGAGTCAGAGAACTTTTTAACTGCAAAGGCTCGGCGGGAC
>JBFMDG010000219.1:0-10178 GCA_040754135.1 Verrucomicrobiota bacterium | reverse complement strand
GCACGGTTTTTTTCAATCGCAACGGGCGGTTCGATCCAAGGCCATTGCCGCGCGAAGCACAGTTGGCCCCGGCGTTCGGAGTGGCCGTTGCCGATTTTGATGGCGACGGACACGACGATTTGTTTCTCAGCCAGAATTTTTTTGCGGTGGCGCCCGATGCGGCGCGGTGCGATGCCGGTCGTGGCCTTTGGCTGCGCGGAGATGGGAAAGGCGGATTCCAACCGGTCGAAGGGCACGAGAGCGGTGTGATGGTTTATGGCGAGCAGCGTGGATGCGCGGTAAGCGATTACGACGGCGATGGCCGCGTGGATCTGGTGGTGACACAGAATGGAAACCGCACGCGCTTATTGCGGAACGTCGGCGGCCGACCGGGCCTGCGCGTGCGGTTGAAGGGCACCGCCTCGAACCCGACCGGTGTTGGCGCGGTGATGCGGCTGAAGTTCGGCGAACGGTTCGGTCCGGCGCGTGAAGTCCATGCCGGCTCCGGTTACTGGTCGCAAGATAGCGCTGTCTCGATCTTGAGCCTCCCGCAACCACCGGCGCAAATCTGGATTCGTTGGCCGGGCGGTAAGGAAACGATTTCCGCGGTACCGGAAGGGGCGCGCGAGATTGCAGTGAATGCGGCTGGGGAAGTCGAGAAGGTGAAGTGAATGGGCGATGATGTGAAGGCGCGAAGGCGCGAAGGCGCGAAGTTGAAAAACTGAACAGCAAAAAGTTACAAAAGTGACATGTTGAAATGGGTGGCAAGATGAAATGGATTGCCTGGGGAGATGGTTTCAGCGCGCCTTCGACTTGCTTCAAAGGGTTTGACTCTCCGCGGAAACGTTCAACACTGACGGAGCACGCATGCGCAATCTCAGAAACACGTTGCGATTCGGCTGGCCTTATTTGCGTCGATACTGGACGCGATTGGCCTGTGGAATTGTGCTGGGCATTCTCTTCGGTTTTTGTGGTGCGCTCATTCTCGGCGCTTCCCGCACGATTTTCGAACGCCTCGATCCCGATCCCGATCCCGCCCAACCTGAATTGCGTGCCGGCGCGGCAGACGCAAATATCGCCAATGCCGCGTCATTCCAGCAATGGCGGCAGACCGCGGATGTTTGGCGCAGAAAAATCCAGGAGGGCATCGATCCCTGGCTGCCGATTGCGGGGCGTCCGCTTGACGCGCGGCAGGTGATGGGACTGTTGCTTTTGCTGCCGCTGCTGTTTGCGCTGCGCGGATTTCTCGGATACTTCAGCAGTTACTGTATGGGCTGGGTGAGCGAACGGGTGGTGAATGATTTGCGAGTCGATGTGCTCGTGAAATTGAACAGCCTTTCGCTCGATTATTTCAATCGCTCGACCATGGGCGATTTGCTCACGCGCATCAATGGCGACACGGCTGCCTTGCAGCGCGGTTTGAACCTCGGTTTTTCCGATCTCATCAAAGAGCCGGTGACGGTGCTTGGCGTGTTCGCCTACCTCTTTTTCATGGACTGGCGATTGACACTTTTCGTGATGATTTTTCTGCCAACCTGTGTGGTGCCCATTGCGATTCTCGGCCGCAAAGCGCGGCGCGCCAGCAAAGCCGGTGTGGACGCAACCATTTCCCAGTCGAGTCTCGCGGTCGAAGTCCTGTCCAGCATTCGCATTGTGAAAGCATTCGGACTTGAGAAAGAGCAAATCGAACGATTCCGCCAGTATTCGCGCCAACTCGTGCATCACGGCATGAAAGGCATCCAGGCCAAAGAACTCGTCAACCCCATCATCGAAACCTTGTCCGCGCTCGGGCTTGGGGTGCTCATCGTTTTCATCTTCTGGACGCAACGCAGCCTTCCGGAAATGATCGTGTTCCTCGGCGGCGTCATCGCCGTCTATACCCCGATCAAAAAACTCGCCGGTTTGCACGTCCTCTTTCAGCAAACAAGCGTCGGTGTGGATCGTCTCGAACAACTCCTCTCCGAGCAACCGTCAGTGAAAGAACCGGCCAAACCCGTGGCGCTGGCGGATTTCAAAGCCGAACTGCGATTCGATGACGTCAGTTTCAGTTATGGCGATCAGGAAGTATTGCGCGCGATCAATCTGACCATTCCGCGCGGTCACAAGCTCGGTGTGGCGGGAGAAAGCGGCTCCGGCAAGAGCACGCTGGTGAATTTGCTATTCCGATTTTACGACCCAACCCGCGGGACAGTCCGTTTCGATGGCCGCGATCTGCGCGAAGTGTCGCTGCACGATTTGCGCCGGCAGATGGCGTTGGTCAGCCAGGAGATCGTCTTGTTCGATCTCACCGTGGCGGAGAACATCGCTTGCGGACGGCCGGGCGCGACCCGCGTCGAAATTGAAAACGCGGCGCGCGCAGCCAACGCCCATGAGTTCATTCTGCAATTGCCTCAGGGTTATGACACGCGCATTGGTGAACGCGGCGTGACGCTCTCCGGCGGCCAGCGGCAACGGCTCGCCATCGCACGCGCCTTTGTGCGCAATGCACCCATTCTCGTGCTCGACGAAGCGACCGCCGCGCTCGATGCCAGGTCCGAAGCGGAAGTGCAAAAGGGCATCGAAGCGCTCGAGCAGAATCGGACCGTGCTTTGTGTCGCGCATCGCCTCAGCACGCTCGCCAACATGGACCGGATCATTGTGCTGGAACGGGGCGGGATCGTTGAGGAAGGAACTTTCGAGGAATTGCTCGATCGCAATGGCATCTTTGCCGCCATGGCGCGGCGGCAGGGGATTTTGACGCTGGCCAGATGATTTGGGCAAAGGTGCATTGTGTCAGCGCGCCTATTTGAGTGGCGCACTCTTACTTTCACAATGCTCGTTGTTACTGGAATGGAATGAACGGCCGTAAGCGCACGCCGGATTTTGGCCAATTGTATTGAAGGAGACTCTCAGGGCTGTTAGGGATTATCCCTCAAGAATGCCAGGCTTCGATTCAATCCCTGCAAAGCCCGTCCAGCAGTTCAATACCACCCACTGGACGATGGTGCTGAAAGCGCAAGACACCAGTTCGCCCGACAGCGAAGAAGCTCTCGAACGTCTCTGCCGGGATTATTGGCGTCCCCTTTATTATTTCGCGCGGCGAAAAGGGAATTCGCCTGAGGACGCCCAGGATCTCGTACAGGGTTATTTCGCCAAGCTGCTGGAAAAAAAATATTTGAAGGATGCCGATCGCGAACGGGGGCGATTTCGCACGTTTCTGCTCAGTTCGTTTTCCCATTTCATGGCCAACGAATGGGATAAGCAATCTCGACTGAAACGAGGTGGCGCAGTCCCTTCGCTATCAATCGACGCCGCTGATGCCGAAGGCAGTTTCCCTTTGCTTCCGGTCGAGCATTTCACGCCGGAGCGACTTTTCGACCGTGCCTGGGCGCAGACGGTGGTGGACACCGTCTTTCTCAAGTTGCGCGAGGAATTTATGGAACGCGGTGAGGGAGAACGCTTCCACCTCCTGCATCCTGCTCTCATGGGCGGAGAGTTGGACGGATACAAAGAAATTGGAGCGAAAATTGAGCTGAGTGAAGCCGGTGTCAAAACCTTCGTGCGCCGGCTCCGATTACGATTTCGCGATCTGCTCAGAGATGAGCTTCGTCACACGCTCGATGACCCGCTGAAGGTGGATGAAGAAATCCGGCACCTTTTGGCGGCGCTAAAAAGCTGAAACCTTTTTTCGCGAATGCTTCAGAAAAGTTTTGTTTGAGTCAACCGATGCATGATGGATCGACTGCGGATTTTTCGAAACGCGCCGGGCTCGCCAGGCAAGAAATAGACGTTGTCCTATGGTAAATCCGGAGCTTTGCCCGAAGTGTCATTCGTCCCTTGGGGTGAAGAGTGCCCCGGGACTTTGCCCGGCCTGCTTGATGGAAACGGCGCTTTGTTCTCCAGACGAACTGCCGATTCATGGGACGGTAGAGCTGGCCCCGCGAACTCTTGGCGCTTACGAGTTGATCGAAGAGCTCGGTCGAGGTGGCATGGGGGTGATTTACCGCGCGCGCCAAATTCGATTACGGCGGGAAGTGGCGCTCAAGTTAATCAACGGCATTGCTTTCGCCAGCAATGATACGCTGCGCCGGTTCAAGGCCGAAGCCGAGGTGGCGGCCAGCCTCGATCATCCAAACATCGTGCCCATTCACGAAATCGGTGAGCACGATGGTCAGCCCTTTTTCAGCATGGGCCTGGTTTCCGGACCGGCGCTGGACAAAAAACTGGCCGGTCAGCCCATAGAACCTGAAACGGCCGCTCGCCTCGTCATCAAAATCGCCCGCGCCGTTCAATACGCTCACGATCGCGGCATCCTTCATCGCGATCTCAAACCCGCCAATATCCTCCTCGATGCCCAGGACGAACCGCACTTGAGCGATTTCGGCATCGCCAGGGTCATGCAAAATGAGAGCACGCTGACCGGCACCCACGCCATTCTCGGCACCCCCTCCTACATGGCGCCGGAACAGGCGCGTGGCGATGTGAAGAATTTCACCGTGGCCGTGGACATCTATGGGGTCGGCGCTGTCCTTTACCATCTCCTGACGGGAGTTCCACCGTTTGCCGGTGGCACCACTTTCGAAACCGTTCGCCAGGTGCTCGAATCCGAGCCGCGCCGCCCCACCTTGCTCAATCCAAAGGTCGATCGCGATCTCGAAACCATTTGCCTCAAATGCCTCGACAAATCTCCGGCAGGCCGCTACCCGTCCGCGGCCGCCATAGCGGAAGATCTCGAACGATGGCTCTGCGGCAAACCGGTCCTGGCGCGCCCGATTTCCACCGGCGAACGCGCCTTCAAACTCGCGCGCCGCCATCCGCTCGTCACCGCACTGTCGCTGCTGGCCCTGAGCGCGCTGGTGGGCGGAGCCTCGGGCATCTTTTGGCAATGGCGCCGCGCGGAACAGAAAAGTCTCGAAGCCACTCAAGCTCAGGAACGCGCCGAACGCGAACAGTACTTCTCGAGCATCACGGCCGCTCAAAAATTCCTCAAAGACGGCGCCGTCGATAAAGCGCGCGAGCTGCTTTTATCCACCCGCTTGGAATCGCGCCATTGGGAATGGGGAAGATTGATCCTGCTTTGTCAGCAGGAAGCGATGACCTTGCCCGCGCCTCATCAGCGTGTCGATCCAAACAGAGCCATTCTCAGCATGTCGCCATTGACCCGCCGATGGCTCACCACTTACGGCGGCGTGGCCACGATTCTCGATTCGCGATTGGGTTGGCGCGAGCTTTCTTCACCTGACGACCGGATCCTCTCCGCGACTTTCTCTCCGGATGAGAAGCTCATTGCTGGTGTGACGGCTGAGGGAGCGATGGTTTTGTGGGATGCGACAACGTTGAATGTGCGCCATCGTTTCCGCTGGCCGGAATTGTCGGTGAGTTCATGCGCGTTCAGCCCGGATAGCTTGCGCTTGACTGCGGGGACACGAGAAGGGCGCGTGCTGATGTTCGACATTGGTAATCCTTCCGCTTTGCTCTCCTGGCCATTGGACTCGGAACTTGCGCCGGTTTTCAGTCACGATGGAAAACGTGTCTTGAGCGCACTTAACGCGAATCAGATTGTGGCTTGGGACAGCGCCACGGGTGCGGAGATTTGGAGAGAACGCATCGATTCACCCGAAATGCGCGTGCTGGCTGCAATTGACGGGAGGACACGCGCAATTCTCTCGCTCAGATCCGGGGTCAAATTGAAAAGCCCTTCGGGCAAGGAATCGATTCTTGCCAGCGAGCGGCGTCTCAGCCGCGCTTATCTCAGTCCGAATGGGACGCGGCTTTTCACCATCGATGATCGCGAATGGCTCACCTTGTGGAACACAGAAACCGGTCAGGAGATCGACACCTGGCCGGAGCGCACCTATGTGATTTTTCAAAGCGACGATTCCCGGTACTTTGCTTCTTTTGGCGGGGATCGATTTGTGAAAGTCAGGCTTTGTGAAAGCGGCCGCGAGCTCTTGACCGCTGGCGTGCCTCCGGAAATTCCCAACCTGTTCTTCACTCCCGACGGGCAGTTTCTAGCGGCGGAGATGCCGGACCGCTCGATAAAGATTTGGTTGCTGGAAGATGCGGCGACTTTTTTGACCTACAAAGATCCAGAGAAAACCAGAAATGCCTTCGAGCGTTTTCAGAAAATCGCCTTCTCCCCCAAAGGCGATCGCATCGCCGGAGCGCACGAGGATCGCACCGTTTCGATTTGGGACACGGCCAGTGGCGCGCTCGTGCGCAGATTGCACGGGCATATGCATTGGGTGGCCGATGTCGCCTGGTCACCCAACGGCCAGTGGATCGCCTCTGCGGCAGGCGATAACCGCGTCATTCTTTGGGAGAGCGAAAGTGGCAAAGCCAAATTCATCCTTGCAGCTCACACCGCCCCTGCCGAATCGGTGAGCTTTTCTCCAGACTCGCGCCAGCTCGTTTCCTGTGGCATGGACGGCCGGCTGGTTTTTTGGGACGTCGAGTCGGGAAAAATGTTGCGCGAAGTTCCATTGTCAGGCGTAGCCAAAACCATCGATTGGAGCCGCGATGGCCGCAGCATCGCAGTTGGAACGATGGATCAGGTTTTTCTCATCCTCGATCAAAAACCATTGACTCTGCCGATCCCAAGTGTCGTCTCAGTGCGATTTGACCCCACGAGTCAAATGCTGGCTGTCGGAAGTTCGGATCAATCGATCTCGCTTTGGTCGGTTCCGGAGCTGAGCCTGATAAAAACCTTGCGATCGCGCGCCATGCCGCTCGATATCGATTTCAGCCCGGATGGAGCTCGCCTGGCTGTCGCCTGTTCCGAAAGGAATACCGGACTTGGATTTCCCTCGCTCGATGTGTGGGCCGTCAGCGAAGGTCGGCTCGCGGCGGAATTTCCGGCTGATCCGGGCCAGGCTCTCGCCGTCGCATTTTCTCCGGATGGACACACGCTGGCGCTGGGACACTCTCGAGGCACACTCGAGTTGTTTAATGCGTTCCCCTGGCATGCCTCAGCCTATGGCACGTTTAAATCAAGCCAGGCCGCCGTGGAGTCTATTCAGCAGAAATACTGGAGCAACCGGCTCGACCAAACCCATTCGCGCTGGAGGCAGTCCGAAGCGCGGTCCTGGATTGCGCCGCGCACTTATTGGCCGAACCGGCCGGCCGATGCCCCCGCCACAGCGCTCGACCTCACGCCATTTTACAATGGGCTGCTCGAAGTGGCTTGGGCGCCGGTGCCGAGCCGCGATCTTTTGAGTCAGAATTTTTCGGCTTTGACCGCAGGGCTGCAGACTTATTCCGGTCTCCAGTTCGATGTGCGCGGGGTCATTCAACTGGCGAGCGATTCGCCGAGATGGAAGGCGCTGTTCCCCACACGTGTCACGGGCATTCCACTGCTCCCCACATTCAGGAAAATCCACCTGCTGCACGGCGCGTTGGGCCCGCCGGGTCACGAAAGCAAAATCGGCGAGTGCCGAATTGTTTTCGCCGACAATTCGGCGATTTCCTTTCCCTTCGAGTTGGGAGTGAATGTGCTGCCGAGTTGGATTGCGACTCGGGAAGAAATGATGACGGTGCCCGGCGCAAAACTGGTCTGGAACCAGGCAAAAGGGATTGGGTATTCGCCCACTGCTGCATCCACGCGCCAATCGTTTGGCGCGCTTTACCACGTCGAATTCGCCAATCCTCACCCCGAGAAACAGGCAAGGACTCTGGAACTGATTTCCAACGAAACCACCGCGGCTCCATTCATCGTGGCCGTGAGCATCGAGGAGTGACCTGCCGGTACGACTCGATTTTCAGTGGACTGGTGCTCGGCAAGGGATCCCGTGCTGGCTGCTCGCAATTCACGCCGAGCTTTTCCTCATTGAAGTGCCCGGTGGAGACGCATGTGCCTATCACCAATTCTCTGAAACCGGGTTGCTTCCACTTGCCTCAAGGGACAGGTTCAACCCGGTAGAAAACTTTGTTTGTGCTTCGGGTTTCCTGGAACAAACGGTAAACTGCCTTGCCTGTGGTGGCCTCAACGACCGGCCCGATATTAACCCAGTTCTTCAAATCCGGGCTCGACTGGATCTGGTAACGTTTGCCGAGCATCGGGAAGAACTCCAGTTCAATGGCATGATGGATCCTCAATTCGGCCCCGGGTGAATCATTTTTATCGAGAGGATCTTTGCCTGCGAAAAATTCCGCGCCGTCGCTGAACCCGTCTTCGTCGCTGTCCGCTTTTTTCGGAGCTGTGCGATGAACTCGTACTTCATCGCCATCCGACAACTCGTCTCCATCGCTATCCGGAAGCAACGGATGGGTGCGATGTATGACCAGTTCGTGCAAATCGGTCAGGCCATCGCGGTCCGTATCGACCGCAAAGGGATCCGTCCGGGCGTCGAGCTCTTCTTTGTCATTGAGTCCATCGCCGTCGGAATCGACCTCATTGGGGAGCGTGCGCAACACCAGAGTTTCCTCTGCATCGCCCAGGCCATCCTCATCGGTATCCGGGTCCAGCGGATCGGTGGGAAACCCGCGTTCCAGGAGGTAGTACCATGTCGCCAGATCGCGAGACGCGGTGGTCCACGTTCCGTTGGGCAGCATTTGCATTCGGCGGGCCAGGTCAGGCGAAGCGCTCGGTTGCCCGACAGCCCATTTGGTGAATTGAAAGCCCTCCTGGGTGATCCACCCCCACGCATTGTCGGTGGAGAGTTGAAGGCCAGCCAGCCAGATGTTCGTCGTCAAGCCACGAGCCATATTTGTGACGATCATCCATTCCTGCTCGGTGGTGATGGTGCCGAGATGCCCGCCTTTTCGCGCAGCATCCTGAATCGCTTCTTCCCACGTAAAGTTGCCTTCAATCAGCTCAAACCGGTTCACACCCGATTCAAAGTTGTCGGACAATCCGTCTCCATCAGTATCCACAGACACAGAAACTTTGGCCGGCCAGCTCAGTTGGCGCGCTTCGCCATCGATTACCTCGACCGTGTAATGGCCCACCTGGTCCTCGCTCATCCCTCGGAACACGAGTTCGTCACTGGTGTGCTCAGAAAGCGGGACGTTGTTGAAAAACCATCTGTAGGTCAAGGGCCCTCGGCCCGCCGCGACTACTTTTATGCGCAGTTCCCCGCCTAGCGGCACTTCGGCTACGCGTGGAAAGGATTGAATTCGAGGAGGTGGGAAAGCTTGCGCGAGGAAAAAATCTCCGGATTCCAACGCCTTCAACTGATTGGTACCGAGAACGAAGTTGTTCCAGAACTTACCAGCTAAGTAAACGTTGGATGAATTCGCCCCAACCGAACCTTGACCTATGGAACCATTGACCAAACTTGACCAAAGCACATTGCCGTCACCGGCTATCTCGGCAAAATAACTCCGGCCGTCATCAAAGACTCGATCCAAATACCAGCGACCTCGCAAGTACCCTGTGACAAAAATACGTTCATCGCGCAGCCAGAACTGGCCCTCCGGCAATTGGCGACCCCAAATCAAATCGCCCGCATCAGAAATCTTCAAAAGCAGAATTCGTCTGCGCCCATCGCTAAAAAAACCTCGTCCTTGAAATGAGGCGACAGGTTCAATCGCATACAAGGCCGCATACAATGATCCGGAGGCATCAACAGCCAGACCCGAAGTCAAGCCTTCACATCTGTGTGGCACCTGATGCACCCAAACCAGCCTTCCATTGCTGGTGAATTTGGCTACAAAAAAGTCGCTCTCGGTTTGAGCTGCCAGACTTCGGTCTCCAATCAGGAGACTTTCAGTAAATGTTCCGCTGATAAACACACCCCCGTCAGCGCTGCTTCCCACTCCACTGAGGTAATCACGTCCGGTTCCTCCAATTTTTTGAGCCCAAAGCGGGTTCCCCGAGGTGTCCAGTTTTATCAGAAGGATATCCGCATCATCACCGGTCAACCTTTGTTCGCCAAGCATGTACGTGCCTCTGAAGGAAGCCCCCAGAAACAAACCGTTTTGTCCTATGCTTAAGCCCGTCGGATAAATCGACGGATTTCGGGTAATCACGTTGGTGCCAAAACCAGGCATCCGAGCCCAGACGGCATTTCCTGCGGGTGAATATTTAACCAGAAAAAGATTCTCAGATGAGGAGGTTCCCGCCAGATGAATGTCGCCAAACCGAATTTCTTCGGTGAAACTACCCGCGATCAAGAGGTGGTTATCGGAATCTACAGCGCTGCTGAGAGCGGCTTCATTAGCGGGGCCAGAAATCTGTTTCACCCAATCCAGATCGCCAGATGATTTGAACTTCGCAATAA
>JBFMDG010000218.1:0-10211 GCA_040754135.1 Verrucomicrobiota bacterium | reverse complement strand
AACAAAAGGGCGGCGCAGCCTGGGGCGCCGCCCTTCCCTTTTTTGGGGTGAACCGATCACAGAACGAATTCGATATCGCACTTTCGCGCGAAGCGCTGGTCGCGTTGCCGTTCGGAAGGCGGGAACCAGACTCGATACTGTTCGAGCAGCACCATCATCCGCTCGAATGGAATCGGAGATCGGCGCGAGACAAAATCCGGGGCATCCGGCAGTTCGAGATCGGCTAGCAAACCGGCGCGATCGTCGAGAGCAGACGCTTCAATCTGGTGATGTGGCCCGGCGTATTTTTTCATAAAGCAGTTTGTTGCCGTGCTTTGCGAAGACTTCTTTCCACTCAGCGCTGTTGACGTCAACACGGTTCAGTAGAATCAGTTGGATAACATCGTCCAAATCCCCAATGACCCGATGTTCGAGCCCCTGTTTGAGCACATGCAATTTTAGAGCAATCAAATGGAGGAGCGACGGCACTCGCGCAGAGACTGATCCAAAATTGATCTCTTTGGCTGTGCCCATCATGCCGTCGAAGGTTGGTGCGTTGACGAACATCAAATCGACGTCGATGTCGCCGCTTTGCGACTGAAACTGCTCAAAATTGTCGTGCGAATTCCGGCACACGTAGCCAATTCGCATCAACCCCATTTTCCAGAGGCTTCGATCTTCTCTCCGCACGAGCAGGTCAAGGTCGATTGTATTGCGCGCATGGCCGTGAGCTATGACCGCATGGCCGCCGATCACGAGAAACGGTCCCGTTTCATGGCACAACGCGATGATGTCGGCGGTTGTCATGATCCAAGAATAGCACCGCAGTTCGAATTTGAACCAGCAACAAAGAGAGCCAATCAGGACTCAACCGTCAAACAGCGGAACGATCAGAGAGGTGGGAATGGATGTTTGTGCAAACTGTGCTTGCACTTCGTCAGTGGTGAGAGGTTCCAGAGATCGGCGCGAGGAGTCATTCCCCGGGGCCAGATGATGGCTAAGGCCAAGCGAGCAGGAATGAATGTCATGCCGGCTGGCATGGACTGGCGGCGCGATACCACTGGAATCTGCGGCCACAGACGCCTGCGCGAATGGTCGCGGGCGGTGCCTGCGCGCAAGGGGGTTTACTGAGGCGTGTTGGCGAGGCCAAAGCGCCGTCGCCACTTCGTTCTGCCGGCGCACTCCACAATTCATAATGTGGCGGCGGCGTTTGCTTGATCGCTATGGCAAACGATTACTTGAGCAGTCCGTCGCTTTCCATGTCCTGAACCAGATCTTTTTCGGCCAGAACCCAATCTTCGATGGTCAGATGTTCCCCCATGGCGAGTTTATCGCGATAGAGTTCGTATGCGTGCTGGCGAACCATCCCTTTGGTCACACCCGGTGTGAAGGGATTCGGTTGTTCCATGGTGGATGCGGTGTCCTTTTTCATAAAGAAAAACGTTGTTGTTCACAAAAAAGGTAGGCTCGCATCCGCCGTTTGCAACCCGCACGCAACCCGCACGCAACCCGGCCCGCAGGCGTGAATGGAAATTTATTCCACTTTCGATTCGCGTTTGTTCCTCCTCGTTATCCGCGGAACCCAACCCAATTCGCGACGATCCTCCAGCTCATCCGATTCAATCACCGACCCGTTTCAAGGTGACACTCCTCAAATCCATGACCGCGATGCCAGGTTTGGTCCGCGGGCGGACTTCCAATTTGTGAGCGCCGGTTTTGTCGAGTGTCACTGTGCCGAGAGTGCGTTCGACGAAGTTATGAAATCCGCCTGTCTCCTGAACTTTCATGGAGAGCTTTTGCGTTCCAATCACGAAGTCAACTTCACTGCCGCCGCTGCCTTGCCCGCACCCTTGGAGAATCTCGACGGAAAATTTGCCCGGTTTCGATACCTCGAAATCCCAGCTGACCCAATCCTCGACGCGGGTCCAATAACCGATGGTGTTTTTGTGCGGTTGCGGCTCGTACCGCACGGTCGTGCCGTGAATCCTCACGTCGCGCGCGTGCAAGAGCACATTCCCATCGGCACTCTGCGGAATGATTTTTCCCGCGGTTTGTGCGGCCGCCGATGTATTGGTGGCCGGCGCGAGTTTGTAATCGGGGTTTGGCATGGGCATTTGTGCGCCCACCAGCCGCCGCCAGGCATCGAGACGCGCGTGGAGTTCGGCCGCCTTTTTCGGCATTTGCCCGGCGAGATCAGTTTGCTCGGAAATGTCGTCTTTGAGGTTGAACAAACTCAACTGCCCGTCCTCGTAATCCTGGATCAATTTGAAATCGCCGATGCGAATTGCGGCTCCCGGTTTGCCGCCTTGATTGCTGTAATGCGGGTAATGCCAGAACAACGCGTCACGTTTCGGCGCGGTTCCCGTTTTAAGCAATCCAACGAGGCTGACCCCATCAAGCCCATCGGGAATTTTCAGCCCGGCGAGTTCTGCGATGGTGGGAAAGAAGTCGATGCTGCTGACGGGCACGGTCGAGGTGGTCGAGGCAATGCCGGGACCGCGCACGATCAAAGGGACGCGAATGCCGCCTTCAAACAAGTAACCTTTGCCGGCGCGCAACGGGGCATTGGAAGTGGCGGGGGTGTTGGGGCCTTCCTTCACGTGCAATCCGCCGTTGTCCGCGGTAAAGAAAACGTAAGTGCGCCGGGCCAGGTCGAGGGCTTCGAGTTTTTTCAGAATGCGCCCGACGCTTTCATCGAGGCTTTCGATCATGGCGGCGTAAATGGCATTGGTTTGCGTTTGTCCCGCTCGGTCCTGATTCAGATACTTCGCGGTCAATTCCTGTTTGGCGACGAGCGGGATGTGCACGGCGAAATGGGGCAGATAGAGAAAAAATGGTTTGTCTTTGTTTGCTTCAATAAAGGACTCGGCCTCCTGAGCCAAACGATCGGTGAGGTATTCGCCCGGCTGGCCATTTTCCAGATTCGGCATGTTCACTCGCGCGTTTTTGAAAGGATAAACATAGCTGGCCGGGGTTCCGGTGTGATCGCCTCCGATATTCACATTGAATCCCTGGTCGCGCGGTCCGAACCGCGCGCCGCCCAAATGCCATTTGCCAATATTGGCGGAGACGTAGCCCAGGGGCTTGAGTGCTTCGGCGAGCGTCACCTCTTCCAACGGCAACTGCTGTTTGAATTCCGGCCGCAAGAGTTTCTGACTCGGCATGTCCCGGCGGCCCGGAAGCCAATCGGTGAGCTGCAAGCGCGCCGGATATTTTCCCGTCAGGATGCTGGCGCGGGTCGGCGAACAAACCGGGCACGCTGCGTAAGCATCGGTGAAACGCGCGCCCTGGCGGGCCAATTGATCGATATGCGGCGTCTTATAAAAGGTGCTGCCGTAACAACCGAGATCTCGCCATCCGAAATCATCGACGAGAATGAAAACGAAATTGGGCGGGGGATCGGCCGCGCGAGGTTCCATGGTGCGAGGGAGAACCGTCAAGAAAAGGGACGTGATCCAGAGCAAGTGTTTCATGAGACAAAGCAGTGTTATTCGATGAGGCGTCCGGCAGGCCTGACATTTTTCCCTTCGGATTTGGTTGCCGAATCACCGAGATCCTGGCGGGCTTGTTCCGCCAATTGTTTCAACCGGGCAACTTCATCGGGGAATTGGTCGAGCAGGTTGACCTTTTCCGCAACATCCGATTCCAGATCGTAAAGCGCCCATTCCATCGGGGTGGAAACGTAACGGCCGGGTTTGCCGCCGCCGCCCGGAGCGTCCAGGCGCGCGAAGTGATGCGGCAGATGAAGCTTCCATTTGCCCTGGCGCACCGCTTGAAGTTCGCGGCCCCAATAATAGTAAAAATTTTCGTGCGGCGACTTTGCTCCCGGTTTGGCCATGAGCAAAGGGCCGATATCTTTTCCATCCAGGATGCGGTCGCGAGGCAGTTCCGCCCCGATGAAACGGGCGAACGTGGGCCATAAATCCATTGTGGTCACGGCTTCGTCGCAGGTGCGTCCTGCCGGAATTTTGCCGGGCCAGCGCGCCAGGAAAGGAACGCGCACGCCGCCTTCGAAGGTCGTCCCTTTGCCTTCGCGAAAAGGGCCGGCTGACCCGGCATGATTTCCATAGGACAACCAAGGCCCATTGTCGGAGGTGAAAAGGACGAGCGTATGGCGATCGATGCGGTGCTTGCGCAAGGCTTTTAATATTTCGCCGACGGACCAATCGATTTCGAGCAGGACATCCCCGAAAAGTCCGGCGCGCGATTTTCCCTGGAATGAGGGCGACACAAACAACGGCACGTGCGGCATGCTGTGAGGCACGTACAGAAAAAACGAGCGCGCCTTGTTCCGTTCGATAAATTGAACGGCGCGTTCGGTGTAAGAGCGGGTCAAGGTGCGTTGATCTGGATCGAGCTGAATCGTTTTTTCGCCTTCCAACAAAGGCAGATCGGGATAGGTGCCAGGCGCCGCGGTCGGGTGGCGCGGCCACATATCATTCGAGTAAGGCAGTCCGAAATAATCATCAAATCCATGGCGCGTGGGGAGGAATTGCGGATGATGGCCGAGATGCCATTTGCCATAAATCGCGGTGGCGTAGCCGCGGCTCTTAAAAAGCTCGGCCAAGGTAATTTCGTCATCGTGAATGCCGATTTTGGAATTGGGGCCGAGCGCGCCCAGAATGCCGACGCGATTGGGATAGCATCCCGTGAGCAATGCAGCGCGCGATGCGGAACAAACCGCCTGCGGCACATAAGCGCGGGTAAATCGCATTCCTTCCCGCGCCATGCGATCGAGGTTCGGCGTCTTGATTTGCCGATTGCCATAGCAACTCAAATCGCCGAAGCCGAGGTCATCGCAAAAGATCAACACCACATTCGGTGGACGAAGCGACGGATCGGCGGCTCGAACCAGGGAAAGCGCGGCCAGACCAAGTAAGAGAAATGCCTCGAGGAGCGCGCGAATGACGCGATGCGAGCCGAGCAGGATCATGCGGCAGTTCTACCGGACCTGGCTCGAAGGTTCAATCCGGCATTCCACGGAGCCATGGAGCCAAGAGGTCACGGGCGGGTGAGCTGCGGATGCGCCGAATCAAAATCAAAATCAAAATCGGCGAGAGATGCCTGCGTCAATTGCGAGATTCTGGTTTGGAAAACTGCCTGTGCCCGGCGAGCAAGCGGTCGAAGCGCTGACGATTTAGCGATTTCCCAACTTGGCGCGCGCGGCCGCCAGGAATTCGAACGGGCGCGTCAGGGAATTGATGAAATTCTCGGTGAGCCGGTTCGTAAGGTGGTGATAGCGCCGTGTGAAACTGCCCGGCGTTAAGGGACAAAGGAGAAACGCATCCGGAACCGTCGTGCATGAACCATTGCGCCAGTTGATCAACATGCTTCCCCAGGCAATCGATTGGTTCACGGTGGTCAGGCTTCCGACGAAAGTTTCCGGACCGATAAAAGATTGCACGACTTCGGCCGCGGACTCGATCACCACGCGGTGTTCCACAATGGCATTGGGGCCGATGACGGCATCTTCGCCGATCCAGACATTGTCTCCGAGCCAGCAGGGAGCGATGAGTCGAGCCGACGGGGCGACATGAGTACGCATACCGATCCATACGCCGGGCTGCAATTCGGTAATGCCGACGCGAGGTTGTTTGCTCCAATGAGGCAGCCAGGCCAGCGCGCTGGAAAACCATTGGCGATAACTCTCGAACAAATTGAATTCGAGGCCGGGCAAATGATCGATGACAAACACGCTGGCGGCATCGACGGGCAGTTCTGATTGGCCGTACTTGCGCAGGGCTTCCTCGGGCAGCAGCTCGCGCGTTTCAGAGCGCACTTCGACGTGCACCCCCCAGCGCGCGCCATGATCAACCAGACTGGCGGTTTGCTCGGGTCGATCCGCGGCCAGGATGAGCGCGCGCCGATAACCCTGCGCGTGCAAAGCGGTCAACCAATGGCCGATCACCGGTTCTCCGAGCAACGGCACGTTAATGAGGGGAGAAGAGATGCTCAGGAATCCCACGTTGGATCGTTCACCTGGACAGATCAGAATGGCGTTCATCGGTTGTTTAGCAATTCCATTTCCCATCGATAGCGCGACCGCATCCACTGGTGTCCTTGGGCACCACCTGGCAGGTCGTCGATCCAGGAAAAGGGGCTGGCAATGTCAGGCCAAGCGAACCCGATGTGGCCTCCATCAGCACGCCCCTCTTCCCGAAAGCACCGCCGGCACCGTCTTGGCCATGATCTTCAGATCGGTCCAAAGACTCTGGCTTTCGATGTACTGGACATCGAGAGCGACCTGTCCGGAAAAATCGATTTCCGCTCGCCCGCCAATCTGCCAGAGGCAGGTCAGGCCGGGTTTCACCGCCAGACGCCGGCGATCCGCCGGGGAGTAAAGCGCCACTTCACGCGGCACAGGTGGACGCGGTCCAACGAGCGACATATCCCCGAAAAGCACATTGATGAATTGGGGGAGTTCATCGAGCGAAAATTTCCTGAGCCATTTGCCGACGCAAGTGATGCGGGGATCATTCTTGAGTTTGAAGGTGACGCCTTCGCGATGCTGATTTTGCGCGAGCAATTCCTGGAGACGCTTTTCCGCGTTCAGGCACATGGATCGAAACTTCAGCATCTTGAATTCGCGGCCCCATTTTCCCACGCGGGTTTGGATGAAGAACACCGGACCGCCATCTTCCAGCTTGATTAACAAAGCGATCAAGAGAAAGAGCGGGCTGAACGTGGCCAGAAAAACGATGCTGAACGCCACATCGAGAATGCGTTTGAGGAGCAATGTGCTCGCGATCAGGCATCGCCACGTGACTCTTTTCCAGCAAACGTGCGCGTTGAGCCACCAGCGGCCCAAAGGCGATTGCACGGCGGCATAGCGCCGCAGGAGCAAACGTTGGACGTCGGCGTCGGTCATACTCGGTCGGGGTTGCGTTGCTGCAAGAGGTGCAGGAGCCGGTCCATGATTTGTTGCACCTGCAGCGGACCGGGCGTTTCCCTCAGCACCAGATCGGCCCACCGGCTTTGTGGCGCCACAAATTGCTCGAACATCGGCAGCACCATTCCAAAAAACTGCTGGCGCACCGAGGCTTCGCTCCGCCCGCGTTCCTCGACATCTCGCGCCAACCGGCGTTCGAAACAAAGATGCGCCGGGCATTCCAGATAAATCTTCAAATCGAACAGGGGTCGCAAACGCGGCCGATGCAAAAGCCAGAGCCCGTCCATGAGCACGACCGGTTTCGGTTCCCAATCCTGCAGGCCGCATCGCGTATGGGTGGCAAAATCGTAAATCGGCACGGCCGCGCTTCGTCCGCTGCGGCAGGATTCGAGCACGGTCTGGACGGCGCTCCAATCAATGGCGCGCGGATGATCGAAATTTAATTGCGCACGGCGCGCCTCGGGAAGGTGGGATCGATCGCGATAAAAATCATCCAAGGATAAGCGCGCGGAGTGAGGACCGAGCTGGGTGCGAAGCTGCGTCGCCAGCCATGATTTGCCAGCGCCGCTGGCGCCCACGATGGCCACGATCACCGGGAGCGTCGCACGACCTGCGGGTTCGCTATGTGCCGACATCATTACTGAAATTCTATTTCCGAATCGCGCAAACACAATCAGGTCTTCGGCGGTTTGGGGGACCGGCAATTTGCCCCATTTTTTTATGAGGGGAGTTCCGTTTTGCAGGCATGGTTTTCTGGAAGGGCGCTTCGGTCCTTTTCGATGATCCATTCCGGGCCCGGTTTTACTTCAGTCATCACGCGGCAAAATAAATTCTCCAAACGCCCGATGTACTGATCGAAGTTGTATTCCTTGTTTACCAAGGCCAAGCCGTTTTCACCCATGCGGCGCGCCAGCGATTTATTTTCGAGCAACTCTTCCAGGCGGCGGGCAAACTGATCGCGATCCATCCAGGGCACAAGAAATCCATTTTCGCCATCGCGCAACCAATCCCGGATTCCACCGGCATCAAACGCCACTACTGGCAATCCGTAGCGCATGACTTCCAGCCCGATCGTGGCAATCGGCTCCGGCCAGACCGAGCTGATGGCGACCACGGTGCACTCGGCATAATAACGTTTCAGTTCTTCCTGCGGGACAAAACCCTTGAACTGGACGCGATCTGTCAAGCCCAGTTTGTGGCTGAGCTTCTCGCAATCAGCCCGGTGATTTCCATCTCCCAAAATGACGCATTCAAAACGAACACGCACCCGCGCCAGGCATTCGAGGAGGATATCGACGCCTTTGCCACGCACAATTTGTCCGGCAAACAAAATCAGGTTGCGATCGCCAAACGAACTCCGAATGGAAGCGTCCCCTGGCCGCGGCACCGGCGGAAAAATCTCGATGCGCGCTGGATCAAATCCGTTCTTCGCCAACTCCGCTTTCATGTAATGGGTGACTACGAGATGGCGATGAAACTGCCGGTTCAGTTCAATTTCCCGCCGTTTGTCCGAATAACTGACGTATTTCAGCGGCCAACGACCTTCACGGTTCCGCACCAGAAACGCTCCACACGGAAACACACAAGCCAGCGATGCCGGACGCGTGCAGATCTTCCGGCTGAAATAAAAATACTTGTAGCTGCGCATGCAATAAATGTCGTGATCGTGGACCATCCGCACCAATGGAAGGCCGGAATCGACGAGCGTTTGGATGACGCGCAAATCGGCCATTTTGTGGACGAACACCGCGTCTGGCCGGAAAGCGATCAGCGCATTGCTGGCCGATTCCGCGGTGGAATCGTTCTCGAGAGCAAAGCGGTCGGAAAACAAATGACGCCAGCCTTCTTCGTTTTTGCCAGTGCCAGGCCCATGAAGAATGCCGAGAACATGACCGCGCGAAAGGAATTCCTGAGCTGTGATGTAAACGTTCGCCTCGGCACCGGCCAGCGCGCCGAAGCGCTCGTGAACGTAGAGTAATCTCATCCTCGGTTTCTTATATACGCCAATCGCTTCATTTTTCCAAGCCAGCCCGATGAAGTTCAATGCCGAGCCTGACTTCGGGCACACGCTCCGGGCGCATATTTTTCAAAAGACATCAATCGGCGAAAGCTTGCGTCTGAGTGCTGCGCAATGTGGAAGCGAGCAAACTCGCAGTTCGTCTCAGTTCACTTTGGTTGGCGCGGACACAGAAATCAGGCACCGCAAAATGCGATCGAGCTACTCCAGGCGCTCGCAACGAAAATTACAGCCGGCGCGCGGTAACGATGCTTCGCGACGCGGCTGTGGGGGTGAACATCACGTTTTCAAAACCAATTTCCTCGAGGCAAGACCGGATTTCCGCGACGGAATAGCATTTGCCTTCGGTCGTGTGCATGAGAAGGGCGGAATACTCGGCTACATGCAGCGGACCGGATTTATCCTCGTTCAAATGGGCGTCATGAATCACCACCATTCCTCCCGGCGGAAGAGTCCGGAAAGATTTGGTCAACAGTTCGCGCACCGTCGTTTCGTTCCAATCGTGCAAAACGTTGGACCAAAGATGCAAATCATGGCCGACGGGCAATGCGTCACAAAACATGTCGCCCGCGACCACCTCGACGCGCCCGTCAAATCCGCGTTCCGTGATTTTGCAGCGAGCGATTTGATCGACGGGCGGTTTTTCAAAGACGGTGGCGCGCAAGTGCGGATGCACCGCCACAAAACTGCAAGCATAAATCCCGGAACCGCCGGCAATGTCCAACATTCTGGACATGCCATTCGCATCGATGGCGCGTGCTGCCGCCGGCCCGAGCAAAATGCCGCGGCAATCCATGGCGGAAGTGAATTGAGTGGCGAACGGCTCTTTTTCCATTGCTTCGGCCCAAGCCTTTTCGTTCTTGATTCCTCCCCAGCTTGCAGGCCGGTCCGTGCGCAAAATCTCCAGGTAATCCTTCGCGATTGGCCGGTCCTTCAACGCGGCGTAGTAAGGTCCCAAAAACCAGGGCGAATCGGAAACGAGATGTTCGCGCGCCAAAGCCGTGACATGAAAGGCGCCTTCTCGATTCTCCAAAAAACCCATCGCCGTAAACAACGTCAGCATCACGTCGGCCGGCCGCTCTGCGAGCTTAAATTCGGCGCAGATGGCGGATTTGCTGGAGGGATGGCGATAAATCCAGGTGAAGAGATCGAACGAAACCAGCGCAGTGATCAAGAGATCGACCGCGTGCAACCCGTCACGATATCGATAGATGAGCGTTGGATCGGTTTGCGGCGCGCGCCTGAGGTCGAGCGGATTCATCCCCTGGAAGGCTGGGCCAAGGCAGCGTTCAGGCGGGAATCATTCCGCTCTTGCGGGCAAAGTTA
>JBFMDG010000217.1:0-10217 GCA_040754135.1 Verrucomicrobiota bacterium | reverse complement strand
CGCCGCCGGATTTTATCGCGGATTCCGGCGCGTGCCGGCGTCGATCGAGTCGCACGGCAGTTATTCGTGAGATTCCTGAGCTTCTGAACGATCGCGCCTTGCATCCCGGTTGACACCAGTGGTGTATCTCGCAAGGGGCTGTGTTTGGCGGCAAGAGATTTTTGGTTTTTTGGTTCAGCCCTGTTGCCAATCCGAGAAAAATTTGTTTATGCTCTCCCTCAATCCGGCGTGGCTCCACTCGCCAGCCCCTGGATGGATCAGTCAACCTAAGGCCGCCGCCGAGCGGCTCTGACCCTGACCGAAATGAAAGGACCTTTATGAGCACCAATGCCAGTTCCAGCACGCCAACTCAATGGTCGATCGAGGCGGATTACCTTCAGGCCTGCAATTGCGATTACGGTTGTCCCTGCGAATTCGAAGCGCCCCCTACTCTGGGCTTTTGCGAGGGGGCCGGCGTTTGGAAAATTATCCGCGGCAACTTCGGCCAGGTCACACTCGATGGCCTCGCCTTTGGCTTTGCCATTCATTTTCCGGAGGCGATGCATAAGGGCCATGGCACCGCCGCATTTTTCTTTGATGAACGGGCCAATGCCGCGCAACGCGAAGCGCTCTTCCAAATCGCCAGCGGCCAGGCCGGCGGAATGCCGTTCGAGATTCTCGTCACCCTCTTCACCCATCTCCTTCCTCCTTACTACGTCCCGATCGATTTCCAACTCGATGGCAAAAACAGCCGCGCGCGTGTCGGCGACCTCATTCGCCTTGGCATGGAACCGATCAAAAATCCCGTCACCAAAACGCCCGAGGACATTCGTGTCGAGCACGGAACCGGGTTCATTTTCAAATCGGCTGAAGTGGTCTCGGCCCTCGAATGCGAAAGCCGCGTGCCAGATCTAAAATTCAATTGGCCAAACAAAGCAGGCTTTGTTTCGCGAGTGCACTATTGCAATTGATTCCCTTCCCCGCTCCGTGAAGGCCAATGATCTCGTGGCTGCCGCCTCACTCGAAGAAGTGCTGCAACGGGACCGCGTTATTGTCGGCCTCGGATTATTCGGAGTGGCAGCGGTGTCGTGGGGTTACATGGCGTATGAAGCGCGCGCCATGGCGCTCACGGGCGTGTGCGAATGTTTCGGACTGAAGATGGGCGCGGCCGATGCCACGGCGTGGGGTTGGGTCGATTTGCTCGCGTTGTTCCTGATGTGGGCGGAAATGATGGTGGCGATGATGGTGCCCACGGTTGCGCCCATGATTCTGACCTTCGCCACCGTGAACCGGAATCGCCGCCAACAGCAACGTCCCTATGTGCCGACCAGTTTATTTCTGGCTGGTTATCTGATCGTGTGGACGGTGTTCAGCGCCGTGGCGGCATTGGTGCAATGGGGCCTGCACGAAACAGCGTTGCTGTCGCCGATGATGGTGAGCACGAGCTCATGGATGGGGGGAGGATTGCTGATTGCGGCCGGGGTTTTCCAATGGACACCGCTGAAGCACGCCTGTCTGCGGCATTGCCGATCGCCGCTCAGTTTTCTCATGACGGATTGGCGGGAAGGACTGGGCGGCGCTTTGCGCATGGGCATCAACCACGGCGCGTATTGCCTCGGCTGCTGCTGGTTTTTGATGGCGCTGTTGTTTGTCGCCGGCGTGATGAACCTGCTCTGGATCGCGGCGATCACGGCCTTTGTGTTGTTGGAAAAAATTTCACCGCACCCGACCTTGCAGAGAATCTCCGGGATCGCATTGGTGGGGGCAGGCCTCATTGTGGCCGCAGGTCCGTTGTTGAAGTGAACCAGCCAACACACTCAACACACTCAACACACTCAACGCAATCAAGATTCGAGATTCGAGATTGCAGGCGCATCAAATCACTTTTATTCTTCAGGCTCGCCCGTAAATGCGTCATGTCGCAACTCCGTTCAATCCGGGATACGCAAAGCTTGCTCTTTCGGAGCAGCCACCAGGAAGCCGATCCATCGGCGCTGCCACGCCCCGTGCATGATCCACTGTCATTGAGTTTCAAACGGACATTCCGCCACTGGACGGCGTTGGCTCTCCTGGTCCTCTTTGCAGTTTCGCCGACGCACGCGGAATCGCCGCCCGCACTCGAATCTCCGCCGCAAGAACACGAGCGGATCGATTGGCAAAAAGAGCGTCAGTTCTGGTCCTTTCAGCCGCCGCGTGCTCATGCGCCACCTAAAGTGCGCCAGAAATCGTGGCCGCGTCAGCCGCTCGATTTTTTCATCCTCGCCCGGCTCGAACAAATAGGCATTGCGCCCGCGCCTGAAGCCACGCGGGAAACGTTGATTCGCCGGCTGTCCTTTGATCTGACCGGCTTGCCGCCCACGCCCCAAGAAATCGACGCGTTCCTTCGAGATCGCCGCCGCGACGCTTATGAACGTGTGGTGGATCGTTTGTTGAATTCACCGCGATTTGGCGAACGCATGGCCAGCCTTTGGCTGCCGCTGGTCCGCTATGCCGAGGATCAGGCGCATCAGGTGGGCAACGACACCAAATTCTTTTACCCGAACGCCTACAAATACCGCGCCTGGGTGATCGACGCTTTCAACCGCGATTTGCCTTACAACGAATTCATCAAACGCCAGCTGGCCGCGGATCAATTGAACGGCCCCGCCGCTACGAATGAGCTCGCCGCACTCGGCCTCATCGGCCTTGGCCCAAAATATTACAATCGCGGCCGCATCGAAGTGATGGCGGACGAATGGGAGGACCGCGTCGATACGGTCACGCGCGCGTTGCTCGGACTGACGGTCGCCTGCGCGCGCTGTCACGATCATAAGTTCGATCCGATCACAATGAGCGACTACTATGCGCTCGCCGGCGTCTTCGCCAGCACCCGGATGCTGAACCGCGCGCCGGACGGAACGGAGGACAAAGCGGAGAAGTCCGAGAACATGCACACGAACACCGTGCACGCCGTTCAGGATGGCGAAGTGAAGAATTTGAACCTGTTTCTTCGCGGCAACGTCGAGCGCAAAGGTCCGGTTGTCGAAAGGCGTTTTCTCCAGGTGCTGTCCCGCGGTGAACCTGAGCCCTTCCGTGAAGGCAGCGGGCGGAAGGAACTCGCCGAAGCCATCGCTTCTGACGCAAATCCATTGACGGCGCGCGTGCTGGTGAATCGCATGTGGGGCGCTGTTTTCGGAGAACCGCTCGTATCCACACCGAGCAATTTCGGCCATAGCGGACAGCCGCCAACGCATCCGGAATTGCTGGACGATCTCGCGGTGCGTTTCATGAAGGAAAATTGGTCGTTGAAAACCCTCGTCCGTGAAATGGTTTTATCCGCGACTTACCGCCAGAATTCGCAAGCCACGGAACGCGCCCGAAATCTCGATCCCGCCAATCAATGGTTCGGACGCATGCATCGACGGCGCCTCACCATCGAACAATGGCGCGACGCGGCATTGTTTGTGACGGGCGACCTCGATCTGGCGGGAGGCAAATCGGTCGAGGTGGATGATCCGGAAAATCATCGCCGAACCCTCTTTGCCCGGATCAGCCGATTGAAATTGAACGACGTGCTCATGCAATTTGATTATCCCGACGCCAACGTGCATGCGGAGACGCGCGCGGTCACAACCACAGCCACACAAAAGCTGTTTTTGCTCAACAGCGAATTTGTCCTGAACCGCGCGCGGGCCCTGGCAGCGCGGCTCAACGATGGGGCGAAGTCGAGCTCCGGCGCGCGAGTGCGGCAAGCGTATGCGCTTTTGTTCGGACGCGCCCCGAGCCGAGCCGAAATGAAAATCGCCACTGATTTTCTCGCAGCGGAGGAGCAATCGCCGTTGTCCCGTTGGGAGCAATATGCGCATTTGCTCCTGGTATCGAATGAAATGTTTTATCTCGATTGAGGTGGTATGAACGACGCCAGATTGGACGCTTTTTTGCGGAAGGACGGGCTGCGCCTGAGCCGCCGGCGGATGTTGCAGCGGATGTGCTCCGGTTTTGGTTTGGTTGGATTGGCGGGTTTGCTTGGGCCACAAGCCCTGCTCGCCTCCGCCAAGGCGCCATCCCATTTTCGAGCGCGCGCCAAACGGGTCATTTTTCTTTTCATGAACGGAGGTCCTTCGCACGTGGATACGTTCGATCCCAAACCGGCGTTGAAGAAATTTGAAGGACAACAACCGACCGGCGAACTCTACAAAAAGAGCAAAGGGACCGGCTTCATGCCTTCACCGCTCGCATTCGCCAGGCGCGGACGAAGCGGTATCGATGTCAGCGAAAGCCTCCCCCATCTGGCGCAAGTCATCGACGATTGCTGCATCATCCGGTCGATGAAGACCGATGTGCCGAATCATGAACCGGCCCTGTTGCAAATGCATACCGGCAATGTGCAACCGATCCGTCCGTCGATCGGTTCGTGGCTGCTTTACGGATTGGGCACGGAGAATGAAAACTTGCCCGGGTACGTCGTCCTGCGGCCCAGTCCGAAAATCGTCGTGGGCCCCGCGCTCTGGAGCAACAGCTTTCTGCCGGCGGAATATCAGGCGACGAGCGTGGTCACGTCCGACATGCACGTGGAGAAGCTCATTCCGAACGTGCGCCATCCGCGGCTCAATTTTGCGCAACAACGCGAGCAGTTGAACGCGCTCGAGAAATTGAATCGGTTGCATCTGGGAAGGCGCGATGGCGATCCGGAACTCGAAGGGCAGATCCACGCCATGGAAACGGCTTTCCACATGCAGCGCCAGGCCATGCAAACTTTCGACATCGATCGCGAACCGCAGCACCTCCGCGAGCTCTATGGCGATTCGCCCTTCGCGCGCTCTTGTCTGCTGGCGCGGCGATTGATTGAAGATGGCGTCCGGTTCGTGACGGTTTATTACACCACCTCGAACAATCAGCCGTGGGACACCCATTCAAATCATGATGCGGATCATCGCAAGCTCTGCGCCGACAGCGACCGCGCGTCGGCGGCATTGATCAGTGATTTGAAAGCGCGCGGGTTGCTCGATGAAACGCTCGTCATTTGGGGCGGCGAATTCGGGCGCACGCCTTACGCGGAAAACCGCGACAAAGCCAAACCGGGCCGGGACCATCATCACACCGCCTTTTCCATGTTGCTGGCCGGCGGGGGCGTGAAAGGCGGAATGGTTTATGGCGCGACCGACGAGTTGGGCATGAACGTGGCGGAAAACCCTGTGCACGTGCACGATTTCCACGCCACCATTCTGGCGCTGCTCGGCATCGATCACGAAAAGCTGACCTACCGCTATGCCGGACGCGATTTCCGCCTGACCGATGTCCATGGGCGGATCGTCCGGGAGATCATGGTTTAGCTCGAACAAATTCCCGGCACTCCGGCCACACTTTTCGCGGTCAGCTACGATTCCCCTTCACGCGCTGATGCGGAACGTATGATCGAGGTGTCAAACGATGGCAACACCCGTTCGCCGCAAGGGACAATGAGAAATTCCCGATCGTTCCAATGGCCATCCACCCAGCGTTGAAGCAGGCCGATGTCGCCGCGCACGATTTCAAATTCCCAGTTTTGTTTTGCACAGAGTTTCCTGACCTGACGTTTCAAAGCGAGCGGCCCGGTGAATGGAAAATAAATCAAACACCCGTGCGTGTAATGCCGCGTCCAGTCATCCATCACCTGCTGCAGGTAACGCGCTTTTTCTTCCCCGAATTTTTGCACCCATTCCTCAAACAACCGGTGCATGCCCAGGCCAAGGCCCGCCCGCGTCGGTAAAAAATTGGCTCGCTCCGCCGCCTCCTCGCCTCGCCGCCGCCAGCATTCCAACCATCCCGAAGTGTAATAATAGGCGCCAGGCTGCTCGAAGATCCGCTGTTGATACCGTTCTTTCGATCCCAGAAAAAAGGTGATGCAATCGTGCGCACGCGGAATCACCAGTGGCGCGTGACGCGCCTCGATCCCGCGAATCAAGTTTCCGCAAAGACCATAACCCAGCAGAATGGCTTCATAACGTCCGGACGGAACCGCATCGATCCGGCGCTGAATTTCCGCGGCGCCCTTGCCGGGCATGTCGTGCAGACCCTGCGTAACAAATTCGAGATCGAGCAGGCTCCGCGTTCGCGCCGCTACGTGACAGATTTCGCGGAAGGCAATTTCGCAAGCGATGACTTTGAAAAAGCGCGATGACATCGGAGCTTCGAGGCCTTCACATCACATCATCACGGCGCGGACACAATCACGACCGGACGCGGTGCGCGGCCAATTTGTGGAAGCAAAAGTAAGCGACCGGCACCCGCAGCAAATTGACGCGTGTCAACCAACCGGTAGGCCGCGTGTCCACTCAGTCTTTTCCTTGATACAACACTGGGTTTTGGACGAAACCGTGGCGCAACTTCGGCCGGCGATTTGATCGTGGTCAACGTAGCCTTGGCATGAATCGGGCACGCTCGATTCTGACTTTGCTGATGAAAACCGTTTTCCTCGCATTATTGCTGACGCTGTTTTCTTTCGCGATCAGCCGGGCGGACCCTATTCCCATTCCACGGGCTTCTGAGATCCTGGGCAAAGTGCGGCCGGAACATCCGCGACTGCTCGCCACGCGCGCCGAATTCGATGCGCTGCGAGATCGGCTCGCAACTGAGCCGGTGCTGGCCGAGTGGTATCGACGCTTGCGTGGCGATGCGGAGAAATTGCTTTCGGAACCGCCCGCAAAATATGAAATCCCCGATGGCCTGCGGTTGTTGAGCGTGAGCCGCCGCGTGCTTTACCGCATTCAATTGCTCGGCCTCATGAATCAAACGGACCGCGACAATCGATGGCGAGACAGAGCCTGGCAGGAACTTTCCGCCGCCGCCGCATTTCCGGACTGGAACACGCGCCATTTCCTCGACACCGCGGAAATGACCCATGCCTTCGCCATCGGTTACGATTGGTTTTTCGATGAGTGGACCGTCGATCAGCGAACGACGCTGCGTCGCGCCATGGTCGAAAAAGCGCTCCAGCCTGCGCTCGATTTACATCGACGGAAAAGCGGATGGACGCGTGCGCGGCACAATTGGAATCAGGTCTGCAACGGCGGCATTTCGATGGGCGCGCTCGCCCTCGCCTCCGAGGAAGCGCCGCTGGCGGGCGAGCTTCTCGAGTCGGCGCTGCAATCGATTCAACTGCCGATGGTGGAGTTTGCCCCGGATGGCGCGTGGGCGGAGGGTCCCGGTTATTGGAATTATGCGACGAGCTACAACGTCGTCTTTCTGGCTGCGCTCGAGAGTGCGCTCGGAACGGATTTCGGTTTGTCGCAGATGCCTGGTTTCGCCGACGCCGGACTCTTTCCCCTTTATGTGAACGGGCCGCTCGACCGCACGTTTAATTACGCCGATGGAGGAGACGGAGCGATCAAAGCGCCTCATCTCTTCTGGCTCGCGCGCAAGTTTCATCGACCGGCTTTTGCGGCGTATCAGGCCCGGCTCGCTGCGCCGCATCCGCTCGATCTGCTTTGGTTTGACGCAGCCCTGATTGAGAAAGGACTCAAGGAATCGTTGCCTTTGGACCGGCATTTTCGCGACGCCGATGTGGTGACGATGCGAAGCGCCTGGCAGGATCGGCGGGCTCTCTTTGTGGGGTTCAAAGCCGGCGATAATAAAGCCAATCACAGCCATCTGGATCTAGGCAGTTTCGTTTTCGACGCGCTCGGCTGCCGTTGGGCCATGGATCTTGGGGCGGATAATTACAACCTGCCCGGATTTTTCGGGAAGCAACGATGGACTTATTATCGTTTGCGCGCGGAAGGACAGAATGTGCTTGTGCTCAATCCCAGCGAAGGACCGGGCCAGGATCCGGCGGCCGCTGGGCGCATCGAGCGATTCGAGTCCGGTCCGGAAAAAGTGTTCGCCATTGCTGATCTCAGCGCGGCCTACGCGAAACAGGCCCGCAGCGTCCGGCGCGGCATCGCGCTGAGGCAACGGCGCGAATTGCTGGTGCAAGATGAAGTCGAAGCGGAGCGTCCCATCGATGCCTGGTGGTTCATGCATACGCCGGCTGAAATTCAGATCGCGCCTGATGGCCGCCGGGCCGAGCTCAAACAAGGAAGCGAGCATCTGCTGGCCGAGCTTTTGTCACCTGCCGATGCAAAATTTGAATCGCGTCCTGCTGCGCCGCTGCCGGGCTCACCGAATCCAGAAGGACAAAATGCGAATGCCGGAATTCAGAAACTGACGGTGCATGTTCAGACTGCGGGGGCTTTGGTTCTGTTGGTGCGTCTTGTGCCCCAATCGGCGGACACAAAAAATGACGCCGCTCCGCCTTTCCCGGTGCTGCGGCTGGCGGAATGGTGAAACGTTTTCTCCTCATTTCATGCTTCGCATTTTGGACCGTAACCGCGGCCGATAACTGGCCGCAATTTCGCGGTCCAAATGCCGCCGGCATTGGCACAGGTAATTTCCCCACGCACTTTGGACCTTCCACGAATGTGCTCTGGAACGTCGCCGTGCCTTCGGGCCATTCATCGCCGTGCCTTTGGGAAAATCGCATTTTTCTCACGGGTCATGCCGAGGACCAATTGCAGGTCATGTCCCTCGATCGCGACAACGGACGTCTGCTTTGGTCGCGCTCGATCTCGCCCGGAAAAATCGAGCGCGGCTCGCATTTGAGTCATCCGGCCACGGCCACGCCTGTGACCGATGGCAAACATTTGTTCGTTTATTTCGGTTCGGTGGGTCTCCTATGTTTTGATTATGCGGGAAACGAAGTATGGCGCAAATCGTTGCCGGTGCCGGTTACGCAGCATGGCCCTGGGACTTCGCCGGTGTTGGTTGGGGAAATGTTGATCCTCGCTTGCGATCAAGATGTCGATTCCTATTTGCTGGCTGTGAACGCGCGCAATGGGCAAACCATCTGGCGCACGGAACGCCCGGGATTTCATCGCGGCTTTTCCACACCGCTGCCCTGGCCGCCGCGCGATCCGCAGCAAATCATCCTGCCCGGCACATTGCGCCTGGTTTCTTATCAACTGACTGATGGCTCGGAACGCTGGAGCGTGCGCGGATTGCCCAACGAGATGGTCGCCTCTCCCATCGCGGCGGGCGATCTCGTGTTTGTGGCCGGCTGGACTCACGGCTCGGGTGTCGGTCGAATGCCCCTCTTCGAAAAATTGTTGGAACAAGCGGACGCCAATCAGGATGAAAAACTCACCCGCAACGAAGCGCCTGCCGGACCCGCCAAACAACATTTTCTCTATCTCGACGCGGACAAAGATGGCCTGTTGACCCGCGCCGAATATGAAAAGGTTTCCCGTGCGTTTGATGAATCGAAAAACATCGCGCTCGCCGTTCGGCCGGATGGTCAGGGCGACGTGACGGAGACGCACGTGGCCTGGACAGCGGCGCGAGGTTTGCCCTACGTGCCGACGCCGCTCTTTTACGAGGGGCGGATTTATCTGGTGAAAAACGGCGGATTGGTTTCCTGTTTCGACGCGCAGAATGGAAAGATTTTCTACCAGGAAGAACGATTGGGCGCGATCGGAGATTACTACGCGTCACCTGTCGCAGCGGCCGGAAAAATCATCGCCGCATCGCAACCGGGCGTGCTTGTGGTTTATCGCGCCGGGGAAACGCTCGAAGTATTGGCGAGAAATGCATTGAACGAACCGGTGCTGGCCACGCCGGCCATCGTGGACGGAGTACTTTATGTCCGAACAAAAGCGAGCCTTTATGCTTTCGGCGATTCGTTGTCAGCGCACACCGCTTTCAAGTAACCTCGAAACATGAAATCCATTCGTAATTTGTCCTGGTTCGTTCTGATCACGCTCGTGGGATTGGCCCCGGGGATTGTCGCGCAACCCGCGACGGCGCGCGCGGCCAAGACATATCGAAATCCCATCATTGATCTCATCGGACCGGCCGATCCGTCGGTGATTTTTCATGAAGGGAAGTACTACCTTTATCCCACACTCGATGGCAAAGGGTACGATGTCTTCGTTTCGGATGACCTGGTCAACTGGGAGAAAAAGGGCAAATGCTTCACGGATGAACGGCGTGGCGCCTGGGCGCCGGATGTCTTTCATCACAAAAAAGGCGATGGAAAATTCTATCTCTACTACACGGTGAATCGGCCGGCAGGCGGCAAACAAATCGGCGTGGCGGTCGCCGATGGCCCGCTCGGCCCGTTCCTCGACCGCGGCAATCTCGTCGATAGCGCGATCGACGCGCATTTGTTTCAGGATGCCGATGGCGCGTTTTATCTTTATTATGTGCTTCTGCCTGGGTTCCGCATTACGGCGCAAGCCATGGCC